>NZ_BAAARB010000005.1:0-165078 GCF_039531975.1 Gordonia cholesterolivorans
GCCATCGATGAACGGACACGTCTTGCTGAAGGCACCCACAACGAGGCCAGCGGAGCGATGAGTCACGAACACAACGACGAACCCATAACCACCCTGCCAGTCAGCCCCAGGCCAACCACCCCAAACACTCACAGCGGAGCGAGTCGAAACCCTCCCGACCCCGCACCCCGGCCCGCGACCGCCGCCCGAACCGCTCCCGGTAGACTCAACCGGCATGTCACAGGCCGCACGCGCGCCCCGCCGGATCGGCGTGATGGGCGGGACGTTCGATCCGATCCACAACGGGCACCTCGTCGCGGGCAGCGAAGTGGCCCACCGCTTCGGACTCGACGAGGTGGTCTTCGTCCCGACAGGCCGACCGTGGCAGAAGGAGGGCGACCACGCGCCCGACCCGTCGCGGCTGGTCTCGCCCGCCGAGCACCGGTACCTGATGACTGTCATCGCCACCGCCTCCAACCCGCGGTTCACCGTGAGTCGGGTGGACGTGGATCGCGAAGGCGTGACGTACACCGTCGACACCCTCCGCGACCTCCGGAAGACCTATCCGGACGACGAGCTGTACTTCATCACCGGTGCGGACGCCTTGGAGACGATCCTCTCCTGGCATGATTGGGAAGACCTCTTCGAGCTCGCGAACTTCATCGGAGTCTCGCGACCCGGATACGAACTGAATGCCACACATCTGATGGAGCATCTGGCGGCCAAACCGGCCGATGCCCTGCAGATGCTGGAGATCCCCGCGCTGGCGATCTCCTCGACCGATTGCCGTGCACGCGCCGCCGCGGGACGCCCGGTCTGGTACCTGGTACCGGACGGAGTGGTCCAGTACATCGCCAAGCACGGTTTGTACCGAAAGGACCTCGCGTGACCGCTTCTCCCGAAGCCCGCCAGATGGTGACGATCGCGGCTCTGGCCGCCGCCGACAAGGTGGCGACCGACATCGTCGCCCTCGACGTCTCCGACACGCTCGTCATCACCGACGCCTTCTTCATCGCGTCTGCGGACAACGAACGGCAGGTTAACTCGATCGTCGAAGAGATCGAGGACAAGCTGCGCGAAGCCGGATACAAGGCGTTGCGCCGGGAGGGGACGCGTGAGGGCCGTTGGGCGCTGCTCGACTACGGCGATCTCGTCGTGCACGTCCAGCACGACGACGAGCGCGACTTCTACGGGCTCGAACGGCTCTGGAAGGACTGCCCGGCGATCGAGATCGACGGCATCGAGCCGCCGTCGCGCGATCGCGCCGCCGAGGACGACGGCGAACCCTCCGGCGCAGAATCCGCGACGGGCGAATGAGAAGTGAACCCGACGCCGGCGACACCAGTGTCGAACGGCTGACTCCGATCGTCCGCAGGCTGATCCTGCTGCGCCACGGACAGACCGAGTACAACGCGGGACGGCGGATGCAGGGTCAACTCGACACCGAGCTGTCGCCGGTCGGGGTGGCGCAGGCGGCCGTCGCCGGCCGGGCCCTCGCCACTCGCGGACCCCGGCTGATCCGCTCCTCCGACCTGCGCCGCGCCTACGACACGGCGCTCGCGCTGGCCGCGGTGACCGGCCAGGAGGTAGAGACCGACGTCCGGTTGCGGGAGACGCATCTGGGCGACTGGCAGGGTATGACCCACACCGAGGTGGACACCGTCGCGCCCGGTGCGCGCAGGCACTGGCGCGACGACGCCCACTGGGCGCCGCCGAACGGTGAGTCACGCGTCGAGGTGGCGGGCAGGTCGGTCCCGGTGGTCACCGAACTCGTCGACCGTCTCGACGACTGGGGGCAGGGCGAGAACGCCGAGGCGCCGGTGGTTCTGGTGGCGCACGGCGGGGTGATCGCCGCGCTGACCGCGGGTCTGCTCGGGCTGCCGGTGGAGAACTGGCCCATTTTCGGAGGCCTCGCCAACACCAGCTGGGTGCAGTTGTCCGGCCACGCCCTGCCGGGTGAGGAACCGGTGTGGCGTCTGGACGTCTGGAACGCCTCCGCGGAGTCGGCCGAGAGCACGGTGCAGTAGACCGCTATGGGTTCGATCATGGTGCTGGGCGACTCCCTGTCCTTCTACGGAGCCACTGGAGGGCTCGCCGCCGACGATCCGCGGATCTGGCCCAACCTGGTGGGTGCGGACACCGGCCGCGACGTCGAACTCTTCGCGCGTATCGGCTGGACCAGCCGCGACATCTGGTGGGCGATCACGCAGGACCCGCGGGTGTGGGCCGCGGTGCCGGAAGCCGAGGTCCTCGTGCTGGCGTTCGGCGGGATGGACTCGCTGCCGTCGCCGCTGCCGACCGCGCTGCGCGAGCAGATCCGATACGTGCGGCCGGCGAAGCTACGCCAGGCGGTGCGCGGCGCCTACGGCTGGCTGCAGCCCCGGTTGTCGCCGATCGGCTGGCCCATGGCCATTCCGCCGGCGGAGACCGCACGCTACTTCGAAAAGATCCGGGGTGCGCTCGCGCACCTGCGTCCGGATCTGCCGGTCGTCGTCGCGCTGCCTCCGACCCACGACAGCCCGTACTACGGAAACGTCCACCCGGGCCGGATCCCGACCACGGCCGCGATCAGCGAGTGGGCGCGACGCCACCGACTGCCGACCGTGGACTTCTATCCGGTGACGGCGGAGGCGTTCGCCGACCCGGCGGTCGAGATGAACCCGGACGGCATCCACTGGGGATTCGAGGCCCACCGACGGATCGCCGCGCTCATGACGCCCGCGGTCCGCGCCGTTCTCGGCTGACTCACCGTCGAATCACCCAAACCGACCGGCTACCGTGTAGGGGTGCCAGTCGTCGTCGTCACCGATTCGTCCTCGCGGTTGCCCGCGACACTCCTCGACGAGCACAGGATCGGCCAGGTGCCGCTGTACTTGCACACCGAGGACGGTGCCCAGTACGCCGAAGGCGTCGACGAGATCCCGCCCGACGTCATCGGCTCCCAGAAGGTCACCACGTCCGGTGCCAACCTCGGCGATCTCAAGCGCGCGTACGCGCAGGCGTGGGAGGCCAGCGAGGGCGACGGGGTGGTGGCCGTGCACATCTCGCGCAGGCTGTCGGGCACGTGGGGCGCCGCGCGTCTGGCGGCGGACCAGACCGACGGTGAGGTCCGCGTCGTCGACTCGCGCTCGGTCGGGATCTCGCTCGGCCTGACGACGATGGCCGCGGTTCAGGCGGCCGAGAACGGCGCGTCTCGGGACGAGGTGTACGAGGCCGCGGTCCGGGCGGCCGCGACGGCCGAATCACTGCTCTGCGTGCAGGGGCTGGACAATCTGCGGCGCAGCGGCCGGATCAGCGCCGCCGGACACCTGCTCGGTTCGGCGTTGGCGATCAAGCCGATCCTGCACATGTCCGACGGGCTCCTGACGCTGCGCGAACGGCATCGCACGTCCACCAAGGCGGTCGCGAAGATGCTCGACGCCGCCGTGGAACTCGCGGGCGACGACGCCGTGACAGTCGGGATCCAGCATTGTCAGAACCCCGACCTGGCGACCGAGGTGCTCGCGCAGATCAGCAGGCGGCTGGAGAACATCACCTCCACCATCGTCGTCGATCTCGGCGCCGTGCTCGGCAGCCACGTGGGGCCGGGGGCGGTCGGCATCAGCCTCGGACACGGACTGGGGCCCCTGCGCTGATCACGCGCCGTAGTCGGGCAGATCGATGCCGTCGGCCTTGGCGAACTGGCCGGCGAGCAACGACCGCATCGGCCACTTGTTCATCGACCAGTAGGAGAAGCGGCTCAGGGCGACGGCCGCACGGCTCGACGGCGCGTATCCTGATGCGCCGCCGGGCGGCAGCTGCTGAGTACGCGCGATGAACGGCCGCATCACCGCCTGGTACTCGGTGAGCGCGGGCGCGACCTCGCCGCCGGAACGCCCGAGCTCACCGGCCAGGACGTATGCCCCGACCAGAGCCAGGGTGGTGCCCAGACCCGTCAGCGGTGTCGGGCAGTAACCGGCGTCGCCGACCAGCGCCACCCGCCCGGAGGCGAAACGCTCCATCCGCACCTGAGCGAGATCGGCGTACGCCCAGTCGGTCGCCGAGCGCATCTGCTCGAGCAATCGGGGCGCCACCCATCCGACGCCGTCGAACGCTTCCTCGAGCATGCGCCACTGGCTCTCGCGGTCGTGCAGCGGCTCCGGGTCGCTTCCGCGGACGGCGAGCGAGGCCTTGACCGTCCCGTCGACGCGTGACGGGCGGGCCGACACCACTCGGCCGCCGCGGCTGTTGTGCATCAGATACCAGCCGTCGAGCGGCTGATCGATGGTCGCCGTGAACCAGGCGTACCGCAGCCCGATCGGCCGCAGATGGCGGTCGTCGGGGCCGAAGGCGGCGCGGCGCACCGCGGACCTCAGCCCGTCGGCACCGACGACCAGGTCGAACGAGCGGTCTGGGGCGCGCTCGAAGGAGACGGTCACCGAGCCGGTGTGCTGTTCGATGGCGCGTACCGAGTCGTCCCACAGGTACTCGACGGACTCCGGCACGGCCCCGACGAGCACCTCGGCGAGATCGCCGCGCAGGATCTCGTGAGTCGAGACGATGCCGTTGCCGCCGAAGGCTTCCACGGGCAGTTCGCTGCGTCGTCGGCCGCGGGCGTCGACCGTCGCGATCCCGCGCTGGTCGAGCAGTCGTGCGTCGGTGGCCGGCGTCAGTCCCATTCGGTCGATCACGGTCCGTCCTGCCCCGCGCAGATCGACGGTCTGGCCGCCGGGGCGGAGCCGGGGAGCCCGTTCGACCACGGTGACCCGGTGCCCCTGCCGGGCCAGGAGCAGAGCGGATGCGGGGCCGGCGATCGATGCGCCGCTGATGAGGATCTCCAACTTCTTCATGGTGCGACCGTACGCCGTATCGAGTGCACTGAGATACGGTGTTCACGTGTACTTTTCGTAAAAGTGCACTAGAGCACTGGGGAAGGGCGGTCAGATGAGCCGAGCGGAGCAGATCGCGGACGAGCTGCGAATGCGGATCGTCACCGGGCGATTGCGCCCGGGCGACGCCGTCCCATCCACTCGGGCGATCATGCGCGACCACAACGTGGCGATGGCGACGGCGAGCCGCGTGCTCTCGCTGCTGCAGGCGGACGGTCTGATCGAGTCGGTGCCCGGACGGGGCAGCGTGGTGCTCGCACCGGACGGCGGCGACCCCGCCGTGCTGACTGCGGACGGCGTGGTGAGCGCGGCCGTCGCGATCGCCGACGCCGAGTCGCTCGCCGCGGTGTCGATGCGACGGCTGGCCTCGGCGCTCGAGATTCCGACGATGGCCGTCTATCGGTACGTGCCGAGCCGGGAACAACTCGAGTTCGCGATGGTGGACCGGGTCCTCGGCGAAGTGCGGGCACCGAACGCGTCGGGACAGTGGCGCGCCGATCTGGAGGCGGCCGCGACGTCGATGTGGGCGACGATGGTCCGTCACCCGTGGCTGGCGGGCGCGCTCTCGATGACCCGGCCCGCGGCCATGCCCCAGGCGATGCCGCTCGCCGAATCGATGCTGTCCGCGCTCCACGCCGCCGGACTCGATCCGGTGCAGGCGTTCACCGACTATCTCGGCCTGCTGAATCTGATCCGGGCGGTGGGTCTGACTCTCGAGCCGGAGCTGGCCGACGCCGCGGAGACGGGGATGAGCAACGACGAGTGGATGGACACCCAGGTGGCGGAGCTGCGCAGACTGACGCCACCGGATCGGTTCCCGAACATGCGCCGGATCATGGAGGTGGGGTACCCGTACGATCCCGAGGTGCTGTTGACGTCGGCGCTGCGGAGATTCCTCGACGGCATCGAGTCGTCCGTGAGCTGAGCGGGCTCGACGCGTGCGCCGCGTCTGTGGAGTTCGGCGAAGCGGTCCACAGATGACCGGGATCGCCGGATCGGCACCGCCGCGCGGCGGGCGCGCTGCCTACTCTTCCCGGCATGGGGAGGAACAAGCGGGTGGCCCGCGACCGCGCAACCGGGGCCGATCCACTGGCACGCCTGGCGGGGCCGGCCTCGCGGGCCGACACGCCGTGGGGTGTCACGGGCATGCCGAACTGGCTCGATACGCCCCAGGGCCGACGGGCGTGGTCGCAGCGGGCTGAATTCGACTGTCTCTCGGATGAACCGGAGGACGAGGACGGCGCCGACCGCCCCGACGACTACGAGCAGGAAGGCTATGAGCCGGAAGGCTACGAGCAGGAAGGTTATGAGCCGGAGCGCTACGAGCCGGCGGGCATCGAGTCGCTCGGTGACGGCGACCGATCCCGGCACGGTGACGACGAGGAGCCGTGGGACGACGAGTGGGATGCGCCGCGTCGCCGGTTCACGATGCTGCCGCCGGCCGCGATCGGCCTGATCGTCGTCGGTCTGGTGGCGTGTGCGATCGCCGGGTACTCACTGCTGAAACAGAATGAGCCGACGGCGCCGCTGGTGGCCTTCGAGTCGAGCGCCGGCCCGCGCGCGCCGGCGGCCGCATCCGGCGGCGAGTCCGCGTCGGTACCGCCGCCGTCGTCTCCGCGGATCGTGGTGAGCGTCGTGGGTCTGGTCAATCGGCCGGGTCTGGTGGAACTGACCGGTGCGGCGCGAGTGGCGGACGCGCTGAAGCGAGCAGGCGGGGCCCGGCCCGGCGCCGATCTGCTGAGCCTGAACATGGCGCAGCCGCTGCACGACGGAGACCAGATCCTCATCGGCAGGGGCGGGGAGGAGGCGACGGTCCGCAGCGCGGTGGTGGCGGCGGGTTCGGCGCCGGCGGGGGAGTCGCCATCGGTTCCCGGCGGCAGTGCGCCGGCGGCGGGCACCGGCCTCGTCGATCTGAATACGGCCACCGCCGAGCAATTGGACGCGCTGCCCGGAGTGGGCCCGGTGACGGCAGCCTCGATTCTGGCCTGGCGGCAGGCTCACGGCCGGTTCGACTCGGTTGACCGGCTCGCGGAGGTGGACGGCATCGGACCGGGCAGGCTGGCCAAGCTCAAGCCACTGGTGACGGTCGGTTAGCGAGGTGCGCACGTCCGACCTGCGGCTCGCGGCACCCGCCGCGGGATGCTGGGCGGCCGCGGCGACGGCGCTCGCGGCGCCGGTCGCGGTGAGCGCGTCGATAAGCGCCGGATTCGGGGCTGCCGGAATCGCCGCAGCGGTGTGGAGCAGGCGGAACGCGGGCCTGCGTCGCGCGATCGGCGTCTCGGCCGCAGCGGCGTGCGGATTGATCGCGGCGTCCACTCTGGCCGTCGTCCTGCGAGTGATCGCCGTCGACTCCGCACCGATCCGAACCGCTGAGGGCAAGCCGACCGTCGAGGTGGAGACCACCGGCGACCCGGTGTTCCTCACCGGCGGACGCATGCGCGTTCCGGTCACCGTCCGTGCGCTGAGCGGCCTCCGCCAGCGACCGGTCGCGGCACAGCTGACCGCGCCGGTGGACGGCCCGGATGTGCTGCCCGGCGAGCGGTACCGCGTACGAGTCCGCGTCCGGCCACCGCGTGACCGTGCGGCCGACCGGTTGCAGGCCGCGCAGTTGACCGCGACCGGTCCGATGACCGGGCTGCGGGGACCGCCGTGGTGGCAGCGCGCTGCCGGTACCGTCCGGGAGCGGTTGCGAGATGTCTCGCTGCGGGCCTTGCCCGAGCGGTCGGCGGGATTGCTGCCGGGACTCGTCCTCGGCGATGTGAGCGGACTCGACGAACGCACGGCCGCCGACTTCCGGGCCGCCGGTCTGGCACATCTCATTGCTGTCTCCGGCAGCAATTTCGCGCTCGTGTGCGGCGCCGTGATTCTCGGCGTCCGGTCGTGCGGAGCGTCCGAGCGCACGGTGGCGATACTGGGCGGCCTCGCGATCATCGGTTTCGTGATCCTGGTCCGCCCCACCGACAGTGTGCTGCGAGCGGCGGTGATGGGGTCGGTGGGCCTGGCTGCGGGTCTGGGCTCGCGACGGGCTCAGGCGCTCCCCGCTCTCGGGACGGCGGTGATCGTGGTGACCCTGCTGTGGCCTCAGATGGCGCTCGCTCCCGGGTTCGCGCTGTCGGTGGTCGCGACGCTCGGGCTGGTGCTGTGGTCGGTGCCGATCCGCTCGGCGCTCGTGCGTCGCGGGGTCCCCGAAGCGCCGGCGACGCTGTTGTCGATGACCCTCGCCGCACAGGTGCTCACCACGCCGTTGCTGATCGCCGTCACCGACACGGTGAACCTCCTGTCGGTTCCGGCGAATCTGCTGGCGGTGCCGGTCGTGGGCATCGCCGGACTGCTGGGCACGGCGGCGGCGGTGATCGGCGGGCTCGGACCGCGCTACGGACCGACCACCGTTCTCGCCGAACTGCTGGTGCGCGCCGCGGGTCCGCCGACGAGGTGGTTGATCGCGGTCGCCGACTGGCTGGGAGGGCCGCGGTGGTCCACGCTGACCGTGCCGGGACCGACCGCGGTCACGGTGCTGGTCCTCGGCGCGGCCGGCGTGCTGGGGTGGCGCAGCCGCGGTCGTGTCCGGGGTGTCTGGCACCATGTTCGATGTGAGCGATCGGCTGTACTTGCTACTCGGAGACGACGACTTCCTGACCGGGCGCGTCATCTCGAAGGTCTCGGCCGAGCGCAGTCGCGAGGCGGGGGTCGACGTACCGGTCACCCGCGTCCGCGCCGGTGAAGTCACCGCGCCGGAGTTGGCTGAACTGTTGAGTCCGTCGCTGTTCGCCGAGGAACGCATCGTCGTGGTGCAGTCCGCCGCGGATGCGGGCAAGGAGCCCGCGGCGCTCATCACCGCGTCCGCCAAGGCGCTGCCCGAGGGCATCACGCTGATGGTGGTGCACACCGGCGGCGGCAGGCAGAAGTCGATGGTGGGTGAACTGAAGAAGGCCGGGGCCCAGGAGTTCGCGTGCGCGGCGCCCAAGTGGCCGTCGGAGCGGATGGACTTCGTGCGCGCGGAGTTCCGCGCGCTCGGCGCCCGGGTCAGCGCCGAGGTGGTGGAACTGGTCACCGAAATGGTGGGGTCGGATCTGCGGGAGCTCTCGGCCGCCTGCCACCAGTTGGTCGCCGACACCGGCAACAAGGTCGACGCCGCCGCCGTTCGGCTCTACTACACCGGGCGTCCCGAGGTGACGGGCTTCGAGGTCGCGGACAAGGCCGTGACCGGTGACCTCGCCGGCGCGCTCGAATCGCTCGCCTGGGCCGAACACCACGGCACCGCGCGTGTTCTGCTCGCGGACGCGCTCGCGGAGGCGGTGCACGCCATCGCGCGGGTCCGGTCGATGGGCGGCGGCGAC
Organism: Gordonia cholesterolivorans; assembly: GCF_039531975.1. NCBI lineage: Bacteria > Bacillati > Actinomycetota > Actinomycetes > Mycobacteriales > Gordoniaceae > Gordonia > Gordonia cholesterolivorans. The sequence goes on from NZ_BAAARB010000005.1 coordinate 9,185, forward strand.
AAGTACTCCCTCGCCTCGGAGCTCGGGATGTCGCCCGGCCGGGTCGGGAAGATCCAGACCCAGGCTCGAGCCTGGGATTCGGCGTCGATCGGCGAGGCGGTGCTCGTGGTCGCCGACCTCAACGGTGCCGTCAAGGGACAGGCCGCCGATCCCGATTACGCATTGGAGCACGCGGTCGCCACTGTGGCGCGTCTGCGTCCGCGCCGGCGATAGGCGGTGTGTCTCCGCGTCGGCCACCGTCGCGCGAGATCGGGACCCGGAAGCGTGCGACGACAAACACCTCGATGACTCCGTGGCCCGTCATCGAGGTGTTTGCGAAAGTGTGATTCTGTTGTGGCCTCGCTCAGCAGAACGAAGCGGAGCGGCCCGAAGGCCGCCCGGCGTCAGAGCTTGTTGACCGCGAGAGCCATGGCCGACTTCTTGTTGGCGGCCTGGTTCTTGTGGATGACGCCCTTCGACGCAGCCTTGTCCAGCTGACGGCTGGTCGTGACGAGCAGCTCGGCGGCCTTGTCCTTGTCGCCCGAGGCGACCGTCTCGCGGAAGTTGCGGATGGCGGTACGCAGGGCCGACTTGATCGACTGGTTGCGCTGACGTGCCTTCTCGTTGGTCTTGTTCCGCTTGATCTGAGACTTGATATTAGCCACGCGATGTCCTCTTCTGGCGTCCTGTGCGGCCCTCGGCCGACTGTCGTTTGTACCCATCGGCGACAGAGCGGTCCGGTCATCGGCCAGCGTCCATCGCAACAGCGGTCAACGATACCAGCGTCGCAGGAAGCGCCAAAATCGCCCGCACCCGAGGTGCGAGCGTCATCCGGCGGTCCGCACCGCTGCCTACAGTGGAAGCACTATGTCAGTCGTCTATGTCCACGTAGGTCTGCCGAAGACCGGAACCACGCACGTTCAGGATCGGCTGTGGCGCAACCGCGACCACGCCCTCGCCCGGGCCGGGCTGCTCTATCCGGGCAACCGGATCGACGACCACTTCCACGCCGCGGCCCACCTGCAGCCCGAGCGCTACCTCGACTGGGCCGATCCCGCACACGCCGGCGTGTGGCCGTCGATGGTCGCACAGATGCGGGCCTGGCGCGGCTCGTCCCTCGTCTCGCACGAGCTGTTCGCCAACGCCGGTCCGGAGCACATCCGGCGCCTGGTGGCCGACCTGAGCTTCGCAGACGAGGTGCACGCCGTGCTCACGGTGCGCGATCTGGCCAGACAGGTCCCATCGGTCTGGCAGGAGAACGTCAAGAATCAGCGACAGGCGACGCTCGACGAGTTCGTCGAGTCGATCTCCGACGACCACGCCGGCCCCGATCAGGAACCGTTCTGGGAGTTCCAGGACTACCGGCGGATCACTGCGGACTGGTCGGAGGTGGTCGGTCCCGAACGCGTTCACATCGTCACCGTTCCGGCGCCCGGAACCGCGAGCGACGGCGACGGTCTGTGGGAGCGCTTCGTCCGCGCGCTCGGCATGGATCCGGCCGACCTGCCCGAGGAGGTGCCCAGCAGCAACAAGTCACTGTCGGCGGCGCAGACCGAACTGCTGCGCAGGCTGAACGGCCGGCTGCAGCCCGAGGACATCGAATGGCGCCGGTACGAGCGTCTCGTCAAAGGCGTTCTGATCGGCGACTACCTGTTCGCGACGCGCGACGGCCGGCCTGAGGGGCTGACCGGGCCGCAGGCGGCCTGGGCCGCGAGGAAGTCGGAGGAGATGGTCGCCGAACTCGTCCGGCGCGGACATCCGGTCTCCGGAACAGTTCAGGACCTTCGAGTGACCGCCACCGCGGGGGACGAGTTCGCCGCTGTCACCGACGGCGACGTCGTCGACGCCGCGCTCGATGCGATCGCACTGTGGGCGAAGACCGGTCCGGTGCCCGACCGCAGTCCCGCGTTGACCACCCGCGCGGCTGATCTCGTGCGGCGGGTGCGGCGCCGGCTGATGCGCTGACCGGTCAGGAAGCGGACTTCGCCGGCGCAGTGGGAACGTCCGGTCGACGGCAGCGGGCCGGGTGCCGCGGTGCGCTGCTCATCGTCGTTCCGCGCGCTCGGCGGCCGCGGGCAGGAGCCATGCGTCGACCGCATCGGCCGTCAGGTCGGCGACGCCGCTCCGGTCGGGTTTGAGGCTGTGATCGGCCCGCTCCACTTCGAGCACTCGCACCGGACCGCCGAACAGGTCTATCGCCTCGGCGAACTCCTGCGACGTTCCGAAGGCGTCGCTGCGGCCGTGCACGATCAGCGTCGGCACGGTGATCGCGGGGAGATGGTCGGTCCGCATGCGGTCGGGTTTCCCGGGCGGATGCAGTGGGTACGAAGTGAGCAACAGCCCGTCGAACAGATCCGGGTCCTCGGCCGCCACCATCGACGCCTGACGTCCGCCGTACGAGTGTCCGCCGACGATCAGCGGGCCGGGAGCCGCGGACCGCAGCTCGGCCACCGCCTCGCGGATGCCGTCGCGGTCTCGGGCCGCCTTCGACGGTGACGGCGGCCCCTTGGGCCGGTCCTGCCGGTACGGCAGATCGATGCGCGCGACCGCCAGTCCTCGGGCGGCCAGGGCGCCGCCGACCGCCCGCAGGATCGCGGCCCGGCGGTCGCCGCCCGCTCCGTGCGCGAGGATCACCAGTCCGCGGGATTCGTCCGGGCACGTCACGTCCGCCGCGACCGTCGCCGTCTCCACCGTGAACTCGCTGTCCCTACCCATGATGCGTCGAGCCTAATCGGTGGTGCGGGCGCGCCGCGGGCCGTCGGGCCTGCGGCGGCCCGCCTCGCGCGGGGCGGCGAGGTGAACTGCCGGCCGGTGTCGTGCGAAACTGGAGGGTGATCTGCACCGGGCTTCACCCGGGCCCGCCGCGCAAGGAGTGAGTGAGATTCCCAGCTTCGCCGACAAGACGTTCACCGATCCCGCAAAGATTCGCAACTTCTGCATCATCGCGCACATCGACCACGGCAAGTCCACCCTCGCCGATCGGATGCTGCAGCTGACGGGCGTCGTCGAGGAACGGCAGATGCGCGCGCAGTACCTCGACCGCATGGACATCGAGCGCGAGCGCGGCATCACCATCAAGGCGCAGAACGTCCGGCTGCCGTGGAAGGTGGGCGACGAGGAGTACGTGCTGCACCTCATCGACACCCCCGGCCACGTCGACTTCACCTACGAGGTCTCCCGCGCGCTCGAAGCGTGCGAGGGTGCGATCCTGCTGGTGGACGCCGCCCAGGGGATCGAGGCGCAGACGCTGGCGAACCTGTACCTGGCGATGGAGAACGACCTCACCATCATCCCGGTGCTCAACAAGATCGACCTGCCCGCGGCCGACCCCGACCGCTACGCGGCGGAGATCGCGCACATCGTCGGCTGCGAACCCGAGGAGGTGCTCCGCGTCTCCGGCAAGACCGGTGTGGGCGTGCCGGAACTGCTCGACGAGGCGGTCCGTCTGATCCCCGCCCCCGTCGGCGACCCCGATGCGCCGGCCCGGGCGATGATCTTCGACTCGGTGTACGACACCTACCGCGGTGTGGTCACGTACGTCCGCGTGGTGGACGGACGCATCGTCCCGCGCGAGAAGATCGCGATGATGTCGACCGGCGCGACGCACGAGCTGCTCGAAGTCGGCATCGTCTCGCCGGAGCCGAAGGCCAGCGCGGGTCTCGGCGTCGGCGAGGTGGGCTATCTCATCACCGGCGTCAAGGACGTCCGGCAGTCGAAGGTCGGTGACACCGTCACCACTGCGAAGGGCGGCGCCGACGAGCCGCTCACCGGTTACCGCGAGCCGCGACCGATGGTCTACTCGGGTCTGTATCCCGTCGACGGGTCCGACTACCCGGTCCTGCGCGAGGCACTCGAGAAGCTTCAGCTCAACGATGCGGCCCTGACGTACGAGCCCGAGACGTCGGTGGCGCTCGGCTTCGGTTTCCGCTGCGGCTTCCTCGGCCTGCTGCATATGGAGATCACCCGCGAGCGGCTGGAGCGGGAGTTCGATCTCAACCTGATCTCCACTGCGCCCAACGTGGTGTACCGCGTGGTGATGGACGACGGCACCGAGCACATCGTGACCAATCCGTCCGACTGGCCCACCGGCAAGACCAGCCAGATCTTCGAGCCGATGGTCAAGACGACGGTGATCGCGCCCAGTGAGTTCATCGGCGCGATCATGGAGCTGTGCCAGTCGCGCCGCGGCGAACTCGGCGGCATGGACTACCTGTCGGAGACCCGCGTCGAACTGCGCTACACGATGCCGATGGCGGAGATCATCTTCGACTTCTTCGACTCGCTCAAGTCGCGCACCCGCGGTTACGCCAGCCTCGACTACGAGGAGTCGGGAGAGGCGCAGGCCGATCTGGTGAAGGTCGACATCCTGCTGCAGGGCGAAGCCGTCGACGCGTTCAGCGCGATCGTCCACAAGGACTCGGCGTACTCCTACGGCAACCGGATGGCGCTCAAGCTCAAGGACCTGATCCCGCGCCAGCAGTTCGAGGTGCCGATTCAGGCCGCCATCGGGTCGAAGGTCATCGCCCGCGAGAACATCCGCGCGATCCGCAAGGACGTGCTGGCCAAGTGCTACGGCGGCGACATCAGCCGCAAGCGCAAACTGCTCGAGAAGCAGAAGGAGGGCAAGAAGCGGATGAAGACGATCGGGCGGGTCGAGGTTCCGCAGGAGGCCTTCGTCGCGGCGCTGTCCACCGACGAACTCGGCGATAAGCCGAAGGGCAAGTAGTGGCGGCCACGACGTCGCCGGTTCTCGCCGACTCGCCGCTGCCGTACGGGCTTCCGGATTTCGCGTCGATCTCCGACGACGACTTCCTGCCCGCGTACGACATCGCGCTCGCCGAGCATCGCGCCGAGGTGGACGCGATCGCGGACTCGACGCAGGCCCCGACCTTCGACAACACGGTGGCCGCGCTGGAGGCGTCGGGTCGGTCGCTGGCCCGGGTGAACGGGATCTTCTTCAATCTCGAGGGGCCCGACAGCAATCCGCAGCGCGCGAAGATCGCGCAGGTCCTCGCGGTGCGCCTTACTGAGCACGCCAACGCGATCGCGCTGAACCCCGCGCTCTTCGCGCGCATCGCCGAGCTGTACGAGCGTCGCGCCGAACTCGACCTCGACGAGGCGCAGACGCGCCTGCTGGAGCAGCGGTACCGCGACGCGATTCGGTCCGGCGCGGCCCTCGACGAGTCGGGTCAGGAACAGATGCGGGAGATCTCCGCCCGACTGGCGACGCTGACCACCGACTTCGGCCAGCACCTGCTCGACGACACCAACGATTCGGCCGTGCATTTCGAGGACGCCGCGGACCTCGACGGGCTGTCGCCCTCGGAGATCGCCGCGGCTGCCCGCGCTGCGGCGAACGCCGGTCGAGACGGCTACCTGGTGGCCCTCGAACTCCCGACCAGTCAGGCGACGGTCGCCAAGCTCACCGACCCCGCCGCGCGTCGCCGCGTCTTCGACGCCTCCGCGGTCCGCTGTGCCCGCGGCAACGCGCACGACACCCGGGAGTCGATCCTCGAGATCGTCCGGCTGCGCGCTCGGCGCGCGGCCCTGCTCGGCTACGCGAACCACGCCGAATACGTGATCGCCGAAGAGACGGCACCGTCGCCGCAGTCAGTCGCCGAACTCCTGGCTCGGCTCGGCGCCGCGGCGATGAAGGCCGCCGACGCTGAGCTCGCGCGTCTGGCCGCACTCGCCGGCGGTCCGCTCGGTGCGGCCGATGTGACCTATTGGCTCGCCGCTGATCAGCGGGCCCGTGCCGCCGGCTCCGCCGAGTCGATCGACATCGACGGCTTCGCGGACTACTGCGAGCTGGACACCGTCATCACCGACGGAGTCTTCGCCGCGGCCGGACGCCTCTACGGGTTGAGCTTCGCCGAGCGCGACGACCTCGCCGGTTACCACCCCGACGTCCGGGTGTGGGAGGTGAGCCGCAACGGCACCGGGATCGGGCTGTTCCTCGGCGACTACTTCGCTCGGCCGTCCAAGCGGGGCGGCGCTTGGATGAACAACATCGTCGATCAGTCCCGGCAACTGGGCACGGCGCCGATCGTGGTCAACGTCCTGAACCTCACCCGTCCCGAGCCGGGCCGTCCGTGTCTGCTCTCCCTCGACCAGCTCACGACGCTGTTCCACGAGTTCGGACATGCGATCCACGGGTTGCTGTCGGCGGTCGACTACGTCTCCCAGTCTGGAACCAGCGTGCCGCGGGACTTCGTTGAATTCCCGTCGCAGGTCAACGAGATGTGGGCGCTGCACCCGGAGGTGGTGGCACGCTATGCGCGGCACCACCTCACCGGTGAACCCGCGCCGGCCGAGCTCATCGACGCCGTCCGCGGCGCGACCGGAACCGAATCGGCGCACTCCACCGTCGAGTACCTCGCCGCCGCTGCGCTCGACCTCGCATGGCACCGGCTCGCCGAGGACGAGATCCCCGACGACGTCCTGGAGTTCGAACGCCGCGCACTCTCCGATGCCGGGCTGGCCGCCGACCTGATCCCGCCCCGGTACCGCAGCACGTACTTCAACCACGTCTTCGGCGGCGGCTACTCGTCGGCGTACTACTCGTACATCTGGGCGGAGATCCTCGACGCCGAGACCGAGCAGTGGTTCCTGGCGGGCGGCGGTCTCAGGCCGGAACTGGGAGCGGCGTTCGCCGAGGCGGTGCTGTCGCGCGGCGACAGCGTCGATCCGGTCGCCGCGCATGCCGCCATGATCGGCCACAGTGCCCGGATCGAACCGCTGCTGCGTCGACGTGGGCTCGCCTAGCGCGGCGGTGCCGGGACGGTGGCGTGACCCCCGTCGCAGGCACCCGGCGAGTAGGGTTTCAAATCAGTGTGGGCGAAACCGCGCGAGTGCGAGTGCAGATGAGGTGATCGAGCGGTGAACGGCGTTCTGTCCTGGTGGGACGGGGTCGAGGAGTGGCTCACCGGTCTGCCCTTCGTCCCGCAGCTCATCGTCACCGCCGTGGTGCTGGTGCCGTTGGCCACGCTCGCCGCGTCCGGGGTGAACTACCTGGTCGGACGACTCTTCTCGAAGCTCGGCCGCGCGGAGGCCGACGACGATCACGGATTGGGTATCTGACGCGATGTTTCGTTCCAAGGTCACGATTGCTCTGGTGGCACTGCTCGTTCTCGTGTTGCTCGCCTGGCTGATCCTCCGCTAGCACAACCTCGACGCCGAGTCACCACCCTTGCGGAGACACGAATCGCGGCGTTGAGAGCGGCCCGGCGCGGTGGTTAGGTTCTTCGGGTGAGCACGGGAACTCTTCAGCGCGCAGCCCTCAAGGCGGCATGCGTGACGGTCGCGCTGGCACTCGTCGCCGCGCTGGCCGGGTGCAGCGGCGGATCCACCGACCGTCCCGACGGCATCGACATCTCCTCGGGCAGCAGGCATCTCAACCTGGTGGCCTACGCGACCCCCAAAGTGGGCTTCGACGTGGTGATTCCCGGTTTCCGCGCGACGCCGGAAGGTCACGACATCGGCTTCTCCCAGTCGTACGGCGCGTCCGGCGATCAGTCGCGGAAGGTGGCCCGCGGGCTGCCGGCCGACGTCGTCAACTTCTCCGTGGAGCCCGACATCACCCGGCTGGTCGACGCCGGTGTCGTCGATGAGGACTGGCAGCAGCAAGCGCCGAACGATTCGATTCCCTTCGGGTCGGTGGTCGCGCTCGTCGTCCGCCAGGGCAACCCCAAGAACATCCATACGTGGGACGATCTCCTGCGGCCAGGCATCGAAGTGGTGACGCCGAACCCGGGCAGTTCCGGGTCCGCGAAGTGGAACCTGCTCGCTCCGTACGCGGCCAAGAGCGACGGCGGCCGGAACCCGCAGGCCGGGCTGGACTACGTCAGCGCCTTGGTCCGCGATCACGTGAAGGTGCTGCCGAAGTCCGGACGTGAGGCCACCTCGGCCTTCCAGCAGGGGCAGGGCGACGTCCTCATCAGCTATGAGAACGAGGCCATCATGCTGTCCCGCAAGAATGCGAGTTCGCCGCCGGCCGACCGCATCGACTACATCGTGCCCTCGGTCACCTTCAAGATCGAGAATCCGGTCGCGGTGGTCAACACGAGCACCGATCCGGCCGCCGCGCGGGCCTTCGTCAGGTACCTGTTCTCGACCCCGGGCCAGAAGCTGTGGGCCGAGGCGGGATTCCGGCCGGTGGATCCGGACGTCGCACGGGAGACCGCCCGCCTTTTCCCCGGAGACATCCGCAAGGAGTGGACCGTCGCCGATCTCGGCGGCTGGAAGAAGGTCGACAAGCAGTTGTTCGGCGACGGCGGCGACATCAGTGAGATCTACGCGAGGGAGGCCGGACGGTGACCACCGAGCGCGTCTCTCACGAGACACAGGACTTCGCGCCGCGCCGCGGATGGCGGCCTGACGGACCGCTCTCGCTCGGGATCACCGGGCTGTGGCTCAGCATCATCGTGCTGCTTCCGCTGGCCGCGATCGCCGCTCAGGCCTTCGACGACGGCGCGGGCGGATTCTGGGACGGCATCACCGATCCGGCGGCGCTGCAGGCGCTGGGCATCACCGTCGTGGTGTCGCTGATCGTCGGCGTCGTCAACGTGGTGTTCGGCACCGTCATCGCCTGGGTGCTGGTGCGTGACGAGTTCCCAGGCAAGGGTGTCGTCAACGCCATCATCGATCTGCCCTTCGCGCTGCCCACCATCGTCGCCAGCCTGGTGCTGCTCGCCCTCTACGGGCCCAACAGTCCCTTCGACATCCACCTGGCGGCCACTCAGCCGGGCGTCGTCCTCGCGCTGACCTTCGTGACGCTGCCCTTCGTCGTCCGGCAGGTGCAGCCGGTCTTGATGGAACTCGACACCTCGGTGGAGGAGGCGGCCGCGGTCCTGGGCGCCGGCAATCGGGTGATCTGGTCGCGGATCGTGCTGCCCGCGCTGCTGCCCGCGATCCTCAGCGGTGCCGGACTGGCGTTCACCCGCGCGATCGGCGAGTTCGGTTCGGTGGTTCTGATCGGCGGCAACATCCCGGGCAAGACGCAGGTCGCTTCGCAGTACATCCAGCAGCAGATCGAGGTCGACGAGCCGGTGAACGCGGCCGCAGTGTCCGTGGCATTGCTGGTCATCGCCTTCGTCGTCCTGTTCCTGCTGCGTGTCGTGGCCAAGATCCAGACCCGCCGGGAGGGCTCGGAATGATCGTCTCTCGTCTCACCAGATTGACGCTGCGATCCATCGCACTGCTGTACCTGACGGTGCTGCTCGTCGTACCCGTCGGACTGATCTTCTGGCGATCGTTCGAGCACGGGCTGGGGCAGTTCTGGGAGTGGATCACCACGCCGGCGGCCATCTCGGCGCTCCAGCTCACATTGCTCATCGTGGCGATCGTGGTGCCGCTCAACGTGATCTTCGGAGTCCTGACCGCTCTCGCCCTCGCGCGCGGCCGGTTCCGGGGCAAGGGCGTGCTGCAGGCGGTGGTCGATCTGCCGTTCGCGGTGTCGCCGGTGGTGGTCGGCGTGGCGCTGATCGCCCTGTGGGGCGCCGAGGGCTGGTTCGGCGGCATCGAGTCGCTCGGATTCCGCGTCATCTTCGGGATCCCGGGCATGGTGCTCGCCACGATCTTCGTCACCCTGCCTTTCGTCGTCCGCGAGGTGGAGCCGGTGCTGCGCGAGATCGGCACCGAGCAGGAGGAGGCCGCCGCGACGCTCGGCGCCACCGGCTGGCAGACGTTCAGCCGGATCACACTGCCCGCCGTCCGATGGGGTCTCACCTACGGTGTGGTCCTGACGATCGCCCGCGCGCTCGGCGAATTCGGCGCGGTCACGATGGTGTCGTCGAACTTCCCGGGAGTCTCGCAGACGCTGACGCTGCTGGTGAACTCGAGGTACACCGACGACTACAACGAGTACGGGGCGTACGCCGCGGCGACCCTGCTCATGATGGTCGCCATTCTCGTCCTGGTCGTGATGACGCTCATCGAGCGCCGGGCCAAGGGCAAGCTCGCGGATGCGAGCGCGGAGACGATGAAGGCCGTGTCCGCGGACCGGAACGAACACGAGGCTGCCCACGCGCCGACGGCCGTCGGCGCGGGCGAGGAGAACAACTGACATGTCCATCTCGGTGATCGGCGCCAACAAGCGCTACGGCGACTTCGCGGCCCTCGACGACGTCTCCATCGACATCCCGGAGGGATCCCTGACCTCCCTGCTCGGCCCGTCGGGATCGGGCAAGTCGACGCTCCTGCGCGCCATCGCGGGTCTGGATCGGCTCGATTCGGGAACGGTACGGATCAACGGCGTCGACGTCTCGGGTGCGTCGCCGCAGCAGCGCGACATCGGGTTCGTCTTCCAGCACTACGCCGCGTTCAAGCACCTCACTGTCCGCGACAACATCGCCTTCGGCCTGAAGATCCGCAAGCGTCCCAAGCACGAGATCAAGGCGAAGGTCGACGAGCTGCTCGACATCGTCGGACTCACCGTCTTTCAGAAGCGCTATCCGGCTCAGCTCTCGGGCGGTCAGCGTCAGCGGATGGCGTTGGCCCGCGCTCTGGCCGTTGATCCGCAGGTGCTCCTGCTCGACGAGCCCTTCGGCGCCCTCGACGCCAAAGTGCGTGAGGACCTGCGCAAATGGCTGCGTCAGCTGCACGATGAAGTGCACGTGACGACGGTCCTCGTGACACACGACCAGCAGGAGGCGCTCGACGTCTCCGACCGGATCGCGGTGCTGAACAAGGGGCGCATCGAGCAGGTCGGCAAGCCCGACGATCTGTACGACCGGCCGGACAACGTCTTCGTCGCGTCGTTCCTCGGATCGATTTCGCGGTTGAACGGCGAACTGGTGCGTCCGCACGACATCCGGCTCGGCCGCTCGGCCGAGATGGTCTATCCGCCCGCCGAGACCGCGCTGGACACCGGCGTGATCAAGGCGCGGGTGAAGCGCGTGGTGAATCTCGGCTTCGAGACCCGCGTGGAACTGGTCTCGGCGGCGTCGGGCGAGGAGTTCGTCGCGCAGATCACGCGCGGTGACCAGAACGCCCTGCGTCTGGTGGCCGGCGAGGACATCTTCGCGCGCGCCACGAAAGTGCCGCAACTCTCGGCCGACTAGGGATTCGGTACGGCACGAAGTGCCGTAGATCGCAGGGGTTCGACCGTTCGGCGCAAAGACTTCGGACCTATGGTGGCACTGAGTGTCATTGGACTATGGTGGTCGGGTCACACTGCACCACCACTCCCCGAAGGGGTCACACCATGACGCTTCCCGCCCGATCCGGACTCGACAGCCCGCTGACGCCCCTGCGATTCCTCGACCGTGCCGTCGAGGTGCATCCGGACAAGGAGGCGGCCGTCGACGGCGGTCGGCGACGCACGTACCGCGAGCTGGCGGCTGAGGTGACCCGTCTGGCCCAAGCCCTGCGTGCCTCTGGGATCGGAGAGGGCGACCGAGTGGCGTATCTGGCGACCAATTCGCTGGAGATGCTGGTCGCGCACTTCGCGGTGCCGCTCGCCGGCGGCGTGCTGGTGGCGGTCAACACCCGTCTCGCACCCGCCGAGGTCCGCTACATCTGCAATCACTCGGGAGCACGTCTGCTGGTCGGCGACGCGCCGTTCCTCGAGGCGCTCGCGGGCGTGGAATTCGAGACCGTGCGCGAGGTGGTCGAGACCCCGAGCGTCGACGGCGAGTACACCGGTGCGGGCGATCTGCGGTACGACGAGCTGACGGCACGCGGCTCCGACAGCCCGATCCCGTGGGAGGTCGACGACGAGAACTCGCTGATCAGCATCAACTACACCTCGGGCACCACCGGCGAGCCCAAGGGCGTGATGTACACCCATCGCGGTGCGTACCTGGCCTCGCTGGGCAACGTGCTCACCCAAGGATTCGGCATCGACACCCGCTACCTGTGGACCCTGCCGATGTTCCACTGCAACGGCTGGTGCGGCCCCTGGTCGGTGACGGCGGTCGCGGGCACGCACGTGTGCCTGCGGGCGGTTCGCGGCGACGACATGTGGCGTCTCATCGACACCGAACTGGTGACCCAGATGAGTGGCGCGCCGACGGTGCTGACCACACTCGCCACCGCGGGCGAGGCCCACCGGATGGACCGGCCCCTGACCATCGCGACCGCGGGGGCGCCGCCGAGCCCCACGATCATTCGCGCGATCCGCAATCTGGGGATCGAGCTCGTGCACGTCTACGGTCTCACCGAGACCTACGGCCCGTACTCGGTGTGCGAGCCCAGCGCGAGCTGGTCGTCGCTGTCGGGCGAGGAACTGGCCGTGCGCATGGCACGGCAGGGCGTCGGGATGATCACCGCCGATCGGCTCCGCGTCGTTCTCCCGGAGCCCGCCGAGGACGGGACCCTGGTGGATGTGGAGCCCGACGGTGTGATGATGGGCGAGATCGTGATGCGCGGCAATGTGGTGATGAAGGGTTACTTCGAGGATCCGGAGCGCACCGCCGAGGCCTTCGCCGGAGGCTGGTTCCACTCGGGCGATCTCGGCGTGATGCATCCCGACGGCTACGTGCAGCTCCTCGACCGGGCCAAGGACGTCATCATCTCCGGCGGTGAGAACATCTCGACCATCGAGGTGGAGCAGGCGGTGGTGAGCCATCCCGCGATCGTCGACGTCGCGGTGGTCGGCGTGCCGGACGACAAGTGGGGCGAGCGCCCGAAGGCCTACGCGGTGCGCAAGCCGGGCGAACAGCTCACCGAGGCCGAGGTGATCGCACACGTGAAGAGCCGGATCGCGGGCTACAAGGCTCCGCGCGAGGTGGAGTTCGTCGACGATCTGCCGAAGACGTCGACCGGCAAGATCCGCAAGAACGAACTCCGCGACGCCGCCTGGGGCGACTCGACCATGCGCATCCAAGGCTGACCGTTTGAGGGTTGTCTCGGGCTGGGTCTGCAGGGTTGTCGAGCAGCGCGCGAACGCAGTGAGTGTGCGTGTCGAGACGCGCGTATGTCTCGATTCGCTTCGTCACTTCGTTCCTCGCGACTCGACGGGCCTCGGGCTGGGTCTCGCAGGGTGGCCTCGGGCCTCGCAGGGTTGTCGAGCAGCGCGCGAACGTAGTGAGTGTGCGTGTCGAGACGTGTGCGTATGTCTCGATTCGCTTCGTCACTTCGTTCCTCGCGACTCGACGGGCCTTGGGCTGGGTTTGGCAGGGTGGCCTCGGGCTGGGTTTGGCAGGGTTGTCTCGGGCTGGTCTCGCAGGGTTGCCTCGGGCTTCGCAGGGTTGTCGAGCAGCGCGCGAACGCAGTGAGTGTGCGTGTCGAGACTCCCGGGGCCCGGAGGAAGCGAACTCGGGAGTCAGCTCGCGACGACGACCGCGGCGGCTGTGTACAGGCGAGCGACTGCGTCCACCAGACACGGGTGGTCGGCGACAGGACCGGCCACGACCATCGGTACGTCCATCGCGTCGAGATACCGCTCCACCCGATCGGTCAACAGGCCCGCCGATAGGAACAACGGACTGACCGCGACGCGGTCGGCGCCGTCGGCCAGGAGTGCGTCGACCGTCTCCCGAACGGCGGCGCCGTCACGGCCCAGACGGGTGGCGAAGAGCGTGCGTACCGGCCGGCCGAGCGCTGCGGAGAGCTCGCGGCCGCGTCCGATCACCGAAGCGTCGCTGCCGGCGTCCGACGATCCGACGGCGAGCATCAGCACGCCGTCGCGAGGGCCGGCACCGGCCTCCGACAGCCGCTCGACCAGCGCCGGAACCGGGGAGTGCCGGCCCACGACCGGAGTCTGGACGATGGTCGCGGCGGGATTCGCGGCGTGGGCCGCGTCGATCAGCGCGGGCAGATCCACCTTGCTGTGGTAGCCGTCGCCGAACAGCAACGGAACGACCACCACTTCGCCGGACACGGACCCGAGAACATCGGTGAGCAGCGGAGCGGTCAGGTCGAGGTATGCCAGCTCCACCGTCACGCCGGGCAGCGCGATGCGCACCGCATCGGCCACCCGGCGCGCGGTGACGCTGAAGCGCGGATCACGACTGCCGTGCGCGGCGAGAACGAGCGTGGTCATCCGGACCGGGCGGTCACGCCAAGGCCGGCGACGGCAGCTCGAGCGCCGCCAGCGCGTCGCCGACCAGGCCGGCACCGAGGGTGTTGCCGCCCTGCGGATCGATCAACAGGAAGCTGCCCGACTCGCGGCTGCGCGAGTAGTCGTCGGCCGGGATCGGCTCGGCGGTCATCAGCGAGACCCGTCCGATCTGGTTCAACTCGATCGACTCCGGTGCCTCGACCAGGGCGAGGTTCTGCTCGTCGAAGAGCGCGTCGAGGCCGCCGACGATCACCTGCGTGGTCTTGGCGCCGTGCTTCAACAGCAGGCGGGCACCGGCACGCAGCGGCTTCTCCGACAGCCAGCACACCGTGGTGGTGAACTGCTGCGCGGGCTCCGGCGCATCGGCCGCCGAGGCGATCAGATCGCCGCGCGAGATGTCGATGTCGTCGGTCAACAGCAGCGTGACGCTCCGGCCGGCGTGCGCCGTGTCCAGCTCGCCGTCGGGGGTGTCGATCTTCGCGATCGTCGAGCGCAGACCGGACGGCTGGACGACGATCTCGTCGCCGACCGACACGCTTCCCGCGGCCACCAGACCGGCGTAGCCGCGGTAATCCGGGTACTCGGGGGTGCGCGGCCGGATCACGTACTGCACGGGGAACCGGAGTCCGACCTGCCCGCGGTCGAGCTCGTTCGGCACCGTCTCCAGATGCTCGATCAGAGTCGGACCGTCGTAGTACGGCGTGTTCTCCGAGCGGATCGCGACATTGTCGCCGTGGAGCGCCGAGACCGGGATCTCCTGGACCTGCTCGGGCGAGTAGCCGAGCGAAGCGGTGATCTGGTTGAACTCGGCCGAGATCTCGGCGAACACCTCGGCGGCGTTCTCCACGAGGTCGATCTTGTTGACTGCGAGCACCAGCCGCGGAACGCCGAGCAGGGCCATCACGGCGGCGTGCCGACGCGTCTGGGCGACGACGCCGCTGCGGGCGTCGACCAGCAGGATCACCAGCTGCGCGGTAGACGCTCCGGAGACGGTGTTGCGCGTGTACTGCACGTGGCCGGGGGTGTCGGCGAGGACGAACGACCGGGCGGGGGTCGCGAAGTAGCGGTACGCGACGTCGATGGTGATGCCCTGCTCGCGCTCGGCGCGCAGGCCGTCGACCAGGAGCGACAGGTCCGGGGTGTCCATGCCGCGGTCCACCGAGGCCTTGGTGACGGCGTCGATCTGGTCGGCGAGCACCGACTTGGTGTCGTACAGCAGGCGGCCGACGAGGGTCGACTTGCCGTCGTCCACGGAACCGGCCGTGGCGATGCGCAGAAGGTCGGGGGAGTGCTTCATCAGAAATATCCTTCGCGCTTGCGGTCTTCCATGGCGGCCTCGGAGACGCGGTCGTCGCCGCGGGTGGCTCCGCGTTCGGTCAGCCGCGATGCGGCGACCTCGGCCAGAACGGCTTCGTTGTCGGTGGCCTCGGACAGCACCGCACCGGTGGTGGAGCCGTCGCCGACGGTGCGGTAGCGCACCATCCGGGTCTCGACGGTCTCGTCCTCGCGCGGTCCTCCCCACGGCCCGGCGGTCATCCACATGCCGTCGCGCTGGTACACCTCGCGCTCATGCGCGTAGTACAGCGGCGCCAGCAGCACCTGCTCGCGGGCGATGTAACGCCACACGTCCAGCTCGGTCCAGTTGCTCAGCGGGAACACGCGCACGTGCTCGCCCGGAGCGTGCCTGCCGTTGTAGAGGTTCCACAGTTCGGGACGCTGACGCTTCGGGTCCCACTGGCCGAAGGCGTTGCGCAGCGAGAAGATGCGTTCCTTCGCGCGGGCCCGCTCTTCGTCGCGCCGGGCGCCGCCGAACACGGCGTCGAAGCGGTTCTCGCTGATGCCGTCCAGCAGCGGGATGGTCTGCAGCGGGTTGCGGATGCCGTCCGGCCGCTCGGTGAGACGGCCGTCGGCCAGATACTCGTCGACGCTCGCGACGTGCAGGCGCAGGCCGTGACGTTCGACGATCTCGTCGCGGAACTCGATGATCTCCGGCAGGTTGTGGCCGGTGTCCACGTGCAGCAGCGAGAACGGCAGCGGCGCGGGCCAGAAGGCCTTGAGCGCCAGGTGCAGCAGCAACGTCGAGTCCTTGCCGCCGGAGAACAGGATCACCGGCCGCTCGAACTCGCCCGCCACCTCGCGGAAGATGTGGATGGCCTCGGACTCGAGGGCGTCGAGCGTGGTGAATCCCTCGTCTCGCTGCGCTCGCTCAGGACGGTGTTCGTCACGGTCCGCGACGGCGGACTGGACGTCTGTCGATTCGATGATGCTCATGCGTGCAACCCGCATTCTGTCTTGGCGCTGCCGGCCCAACGGCCGCTGCGCGGATCGGCTCCGGCGGCTGGTTTGACGGTGCACGGTTCGCACCCGATCGAGGGATAGCCCTCGTCGACCAGCGGATTCACCAGGACGCCGTGGCTGTCGATGTAGTCCTGGAACTGCTCGTCGCTCCATGCGGCGAGCGGATTGATCTTGACCAGGCCGAAGCCCTCGTCGAAGGAGATCAACGGTGCGTTCGCGCGGGTGGGCGCCTCCACTCGGCGGATACCGGTGACCCATGCGCGGAAGGGTGCCAGGGCACCGCGCAGCGGGACCACCTTGCGCAGCCGGCAGCATTCGGCCGCGTCGGTGGCGAACAGATTTCTGCCGACCAGCTCGTCCTGCTCCTGCACCGTCTGCTCGGGCGTGATGTTGAGCAGTTCGAGGTCGTAGACCTGCTCGACGGCGTCCCGGGTGCCGAGGGTCTCGGCGAAGTGGTAGCCGGTGTCGAGGAACAGCGCCTTGAGCCTGCCGCCGACGGCCTCCTTGTCCTCGATCGCCTTGTCGGCGACGTCGATCAGTACGGCGTCCTGCATGTTCGCCGCGATGACGAAGTGCGGGCCGAAGGTCTCGGCGGTCCAGCGCAGCAGTTCCTCGGCGGTGGCGTCGGGTCCGAGCTGCTCGGCACCGGCCTCCGCGATCGCCTTCAGTTCGTCCAGATCATCTGTGGTGATGGTCATCGTCTTTCCCTCACTGCAGTTCGGCGTCGTCGGCGCGGACCGCCCATTCGGCGAAGCGTTCGCCGGGGTTGCGGCCTGCGATGAAATTGCGGACGAGACGTTCGATGTACTCGGTGGCCTCACTGGCGTAGATCTTGTGCTGGCGCAGCTTTCGGCCGAAGCCGCTGTCGAAGCCCAGGCTTCCGCCGAGATGCACCTGGAAGCCCTCCACCGGGGTGCCGTCGTCGTCGATCAGCTGACCCTTGAGGCCGATGTCGGCGACCTGCACGCGGGCGCAGGAGTTGGGGCAGCCGTTGAAGTTGATGGTGATCGGCACGTCGAGCTGCTCGTTGAGTTCGGCCAGACGCTTCTCCAACTCCGGAACCAGAGCCTGCGACCGGCTGCGGGTCTCGGTGAACGAGAGCTTGCAGTACTCCAGACCGGTGCACGCGATCAGGTTCCGGCGCCACACCGACGGCTTCGACTGCAGGCCGACGGCGGTCAGGTCCGCGTCGAGTTGGGCGATCCGGTCCTCGGGGACGTTCACCACGACCAGCTTCTGGTACGGCGTGAAGCGGACGCTGTCGCTGCCTGCCTTCTCCGCGGCATCGGCGATCGCGTACAGCACGTCGTCCGACAGTCGGCCGGAGACGGCGGAGAACCCGACCGCGTACAGGCCGTTCTTCTGCTTGGTGACGCCGACGTGGTCGATTGGCTGCTTCGGCGGAGTCGGCGCCGGGCCGTCGATGAGCTTGCGGTGCAGGTACTCGTCTTCGAGGACCTGGCGGAACTTCTCCGGCCCCCAGTCCTTCATCAGGAACTTCAGCCGGGCCTTGGAACGCAGGCGCCGGTAGCCGTAGTCGCGGAAGATCGCGACTACGCCCTCCCAGACGTCGGGGACCTCGTCGAGCGGCACCCAGACACCGAGCCGCTTGGCCAGCATCGGGTTGGTCGAGAGCCCGCCGCCGACCCAGAGGTCCAGTCCGGGGCCGTGTTCGGGGTGCTCGACGCCGACGAACGAGACGTCGTTGATCTCGTGCACCACGTCCTGCAGACCCGAGACGGCGGTCTTGAACTTGCGCGGCAGGTTCGAGTACTCGGGGTTGCCGATGTAGCGGCGCTTGATCTCGGCGAGGGCCGGACTGGCGTCGAGGACCTCGTCGGTGGAGAGCCCTGCCAGGGGAGAGCCGAGCATGCCGCGCGGGCAGTCGCCGCAGGCCTCGGTGGTCTCCAGGCCGACCTCTTCGAGCCGGCGCCAGATCTCCGGGACGTTCTCGATCTCGATCCAGTGGTATTGCAGGTTCTGGCGGTCGGTGACGTCGGCGGTACCGCGGGCGAAGTCGCGAGAGATCGACGCCAGCGTGCGCACCTGCGCCAGGTTCAGCTGTCCGCCGTCGGTGCGGACCCGCATCATGAAGTACGGCGCCTCGATCTCGTCGATGTGGGCTTCGCCCGAGTACGTTCCGTCGAATCCTTCGGCCCGCTGGGTGTAGAGGCCCATCCAGCGGAAACGGCCCCGCAGGTCGGCCTTGTCGATGCCGTCGAAGCCGACGTACTGGTAGCTGTCGATGATGCGACGCCGCACATTGAGCGGGTTGTCGTCGCGCTTGCTCTGCTCGTTCGCGTTGAGCGGGGTGCGATAGCCGAGGGCCCACTGGCCTTCGGATCGGCGCTTGGTGGGACGCGCGCGCTTGCGGGGCGCCTCGGTGGGCGTCTCCGTCGGCTCCGCGGTGGTGGGGGACGTGAGCGTCATCAGTTCTCCTGAGCGTGCAGCGCACAGCACGGCACGACGATTGGGCTGAAATCAGAATGTGACGAAGATCGGCATCCTCAGAGACCCGCGATGGGCTGGCGGGTCGGGACTTCTCGAAAGGCCGAGACGTCGGCTAGTGCCGACAGAAAGCGCTGCAGACGCGCTTGAGATCGATGTGCCGCCGTTCGGCGAGCCACACTCCTGAGGAAGTCACGACTGCCATAGTGCCACGTCCGACGAGGTCAGTCTACTTGGGGTTATTTTTCCTCAGCGTGAGATTAATATCCTTGACACGGCGTGAGTCATGATGGATAGGTGATTGACCGACGTGCTCCGGAGGCGCTCTCCGCACAGGCACGCACCACAGTGGCGACCGCCGACCCCAGTCGGCCGCTGAGCCTCTACCTCCATGTGCCGTTCTGCGCCACGCGCTGCGGATACTGCGATTTCAACACGTATACGGCCGGTGAACTCGGTTCGTCGTCGTCCCCGCAGAGCTGGATGGAGGGGGTGCGCGCCGAACTCGATCAGGCCGCCGCGCTCCTGGCCCCGGGCCGGCGCGTCGGCACCGTGTTCGTCGGCGGCGGCACCCCGTCGCTGCTCGGCGCCGACGGGCTCGCCGACCTGCTGGGGGCCGTGCGCGACTCGTTCGTCCTCGCGCCCGGCGCCGAGGTGACGACGGAGTCGAATCCGGAGTCGACGTCGCCGGAGTTCTTCGAAGGGCTGCGGGCCGCGGGGTTCACCCGCGTCTCGCTCGGGATGCAGTCGGCCGCGCGGCACGTACTCGCGGTACTCGAACGCACGCACACGCCCGGCTGTGCCCTCGACGCCGCGCGCGAGGCCGCGGCGGCGGGCTTCGAGCACCTCAATCTGGATCTGATCTACGGGACACCGGGTGAGCGCGACGAGGATCTCGACGCCTCGCTCGACGCCGTCCTGTCGGTCCCCGTCGACCACGTCTCGGCCTACGCGCTGATCGTGGAGGACGGAACGCGGTTCGCCCGCAAGGTGCGCCGCGGGGAGATCCCCATGCCCGACGACGATGTGCTCGCGGCGCGCTACGAGATGATCGACTCGCGTCTGCGCGCCGCGGGAATGGCCTGGTACGAGGTGTCGAACTGGGCGCGCGCTCGCCCGGATGCGTCGCCCGACCCGGATTCGGTGTGCCGCCACAACGAGGCGTATTGGCGCAGCGACGACTGGTGGGGGATCGGCCCGGGTGCGCACTCGCATGTGGACGGGGTGCGCTGGTGGAATCAGAAGCATCCGGCCACCTATTCGGCGTCGCTGGCCTCCGGCTCGCTCCCGATCGGCGGCCACGAGATCCTCACCGCGGACGACCGGCACACCGAGGCGGTGATGCTGCGTCTGCGCATGCACCAGGGGCTCGACGTGAACGTGCTCTCGGGCGCGGAACGGATTCGAGCCGACGCCGCGGTGGCCCAGGGGCTGCTGCGGACGGTCGCGGGCGCCTATGTGCTGACCGATCGCGGACGCCTGCTCGCCGACGGCGTGGTCCGCGACATCCTCGTCGCGCAGTAGCGGACCTCGGCCGTGCGGTCGCGGCTGAGAAGGGCGGTCATCCCGTCTGGTAGACCCCGCTGCCCGTCGCGACGAGCCCGTCGTCGGCCCGGGTCCGGATCTCGACCGCGCAATGGTTGAGTCTCCGGCCCTTGCGAAGCCGGGTCGCGACGATCTCGATGTCGTCGTTCATGGCGGGTGCGATGAAGCTGACGGACATGCTGACGGTGACCCCGCGCAGCTTCTCGGGTACCGGGTCGTCACCCGCCCATGCGGCCGCCATGATGCCCAGATCCACGCATGCTCCGATGGCTCCGCCGTGGACCATCGGCCCGACCGTGGTGTTGGACTCGGCGAACGGGAGGCGCAGGTGTGCGGTGCCCTCGCCGATGTCGATCAACTCGACGCCGAGTGTGTCGATGAACGGTGATGTGGGGAAGAACGCGCGCATGGCGTCCGAGCCGGTGGCCGGCTGTCGGTCGGCGGTGGTCGTCATCTGAATGCTCCTTTTCGTAGTAATACTATGAAACCATAATTTGACTACGAAATCGTAGTGTTACTACGTTATTGATATGACAGTTCCCTTGACCCCGCCGTCCGACAAGCGACGCCGCCGAACACATGACGCGGTGCTCGACGCAGCCGCAGAACTCTTCGCCGACCAGGGGTTCCGCCGCACGTCCGTCGACCAGCTCGCCCACGCGGCCGACGTGGCGCTGAGTTCTATCTACTCGAACTTCCCGGGCGGCAAAGCCGACGTGTACGTGGCGCTGGCATGCCGAATCGCCCGCGACCACGTCGAGCGGATGGAGGCGGCGATCGCTTCCGCGGAAGAGGCCGTGGAACTCGCCGTCTTCGACGAGTACCTGCTCTTCCACGCCGACAACCCGCTGGCCTTCCGGGCGCTGGGACTGGTCGACGTCGGTCCGGACGATTCCGAGCTCGTCGACCAGGCGCGGGCGATGATCCGCGGGCTGCTCGGCGGGCTCGTCGAGCAGGTGGTCGGAGCGTCGGCCCTGCCGCCCCGCGCGGCGAGACTCGAGGCGCTGCGGCTCTGGGGTACGGCGAACGGCATGATCTCCCTGCGTGCACAGGGGTTCACCGACTCGGCCGAGTTCGACGACTTGCTCGCGTCGATCCGCGGTGAGCTGGCCGACCGCGTCGACGGCGCGCACCGGATCGGCGCGCGATGAGGGCGGGCGAACACCTGACCCCGCCGCCTGACTCCCGGTTCGCTCGCGAGGTGGCTGAGCGTGCAGCCGACGAACTCTCCGGCCCGGTGCATCAGCACAGCCTCCGATGCTGCCAGTGGGCGATCGCGTTCGCCGAGGTCGACGGCCTGGACGTCGATGCCGAGCAGTTGTGGGCGGCGACGATGCTGCACGATCTGGCGCTCGGTGCGCCCGATCACCCCGACTACGGCTGTTTCGCCGCGCTCGGCGCCGATCATGCGGCCCGACTCGTCGCGGCACACCGAGGCCAGGCGCAGGCCGAGGTGGTGCGCGCGGCGATCGCCGGACACTTCCACCCGGCCGTTCCGGCGGAGCCGGTCGCGCGATGCCTGCACTCGGCGGTCGAACTCGACGTCGTCGGATACCGGCTGAGGGAGGTCGACGGAGGGCTCGTCACGGCCACCGAGAGCGCGCATCCGTGCGCCGGGTTCGGCGAGGTGTTCACGACTGCGATGAGAACCGAGGCGAGACTGCGACCGCACTCGAGCGCGGCAGTGCTGTGGCGCGCCGGCGCGCGCGTTCCGATGGCATTGAACCCGCTCGCGCGTTGATCGATCCGGTCGCCGGCGCGTCGGCCGGATCAGTCGGGCAGCCGATGCGCGCCTACCGAGCGGCGGCGCCTGCCGGTGACCGGGGCGATCGGCGCAGTGATCTCCAGCTCGCCGGACTCGGGTGCGACGCGGCCCGCGGCGATGCGCTCGTCCAGATCGAGCATCCGGGCGTGGATGATCGTGCGGTTCCGCAACGCCGAGCGCACGGCCCGGTGCAGCCCGTCCTCGAGATACAGGTTTCCTTCGAACAGCACCACGTGGGCGAACAGGTCGCCGTAGAAAGTCGAATCCTCCGACAG
The DNA here is from genome assembly GCF_039531975.1 of Gordonia cholesterolivorans. Classification (NCBI taxonomy): domain Bacteria; kingdom Bacillati; phylum Actinomycetota; class Actinomycetes; order Mycobacteriales; family Gordoniaceae; genus Gordonia; species Gordonia cholesterolivorans. The sequence goes on from NZ_BAAARB010000005.1 coordinate 31,497, forward strand.
CAGCTTGTCGAGTGCGAGGACGGTGGTGACGGTGGTGAGCTGATCGAGCCGGAACTGGCGCGGCGGGATCTGCGCCCACTCGCGCGCGGTGAGACCGTGATCGACGTAGGGTCTGCCCTCGCGCACGCCCTTGAAGATCATCGCGGTCCTGGTCTTTCCGTCGGTTACGTAGAATGGTCGTATCCACTGTAGGCAAAGTCGTGGCATCGGGAGGTACGGACTTGTCGTCGTCGACGGATGACCGGCGTTTCGAGATCTTGCGTGCGATCGTCACCGACTACGTCTCCACGCAGGAGCCGATCGGGTCGAAAGCGCTCGTGGAGCGCCACCACCTGGGCGTCTCGAGCGCCACCGTCCGCAACGATATGGCGGCGCTCGAAGCCGAGGGGTACATCGCCCAGCCGCACACCAGCTCGGGTCGGATCCCGACCGACAAGGGCTACCGGATGTTCGTCGACCGCATCAGCGAGATCAAACCGCTGTCGGCCGCCGAACGCCGCGCGATCCTGTCGGTGCTCGACAACGGGGTCGACCTCGACGACGTACTGCGCCGCTCGGTCCGCCTGCTCGCGCAACTCACTCGCCAGGTCGCCGTGATCCAGTACCCGGTGCTCTCCACCGCCCGCGTGCGGCACCTCGAAGTGGTCTCACTCTCGCCCACCCGATTGCTGCTGGTGGTCATCACCGACACCGGCCGGGTGGAGCAGCGGATGGTGACCCTCTCCGAGGAGATCGACGAGGACAACCTGGTGCGGGTGCGCGACATGTTCTCCACTGCCCTGGACGGCAAGCGGCTCGAAGACGCCTCGGTGGCGGTCGCCGAACTGGCGACCACCGCGCCCGCGGACCTGCGCGAGGCGGTCATCACCATCGCCACCGTGTTGGTCGAGACCCTCGTGGAACGCGGAGACGACCGGCTCGTCCTCGGCGGCACGTCGAACCTGGCGCGGTCGGCGGCCGACTTCTCCTCGAACATGGGCGGCATGGACATCGTGCTCGACGCGCTCGAAGAGCAGGTGGTGGTCCTCAAGCTGCTCGCGCACACGCAGCGAACCGGAAAGGTCACCGTCCAGATCGGCGAGGAGACCAACACCGAGAACCTCCGGAGCACCTCGGTGGTCTCGACCGGGTACGGTGCTTCGGGCACCGTCTTCGGCAGTGTCGGTGTGGTTGGACCCACCCGAATGGACTATCCGGGAACAATCGCATCGGTGGCGGCGGTTGCGAAATACGTCGGCGAAGTCCTCGCCGACCGTTAGTTGATGTCTTGATTGCGAAGGACCTAATTCACCGTGGCTCGTGACTACTACGGAATTCTGGGCGTGTCTGCAGGCGCGTCGGACCAGGAGATCAAGCGTGCGTACCGCAAGCTGGCTCGCGAACTGCACCCCGATGTCAACCCCGACGCCGAGGATAAGTTCAAAGAGGTCACGACCGCCTACGAGGTGCTCTCCGATCCCGAGCGCCGGCGCATCGTCGACGCGGGCGGCGACCCCCTGGCGGGCCCGAGCGGCGGCTTCGGAGGCGATCCGTTCGGTGCGGGCGGGCTCGGCGACATCTTCCAGACTTTCTTCGGTGGGGCCACTGGCGGCTTCGGGGGCGGCCGCGGTCCCCGGGGACGGGTGCGCCCCGGTGAACCCGCACTGGTGGGCGTCAGTCTGACCCTGGAGGAGATCGCGGCGGGCGCACGCAAGGAGATCACGGTCGACACCGCGGTCCTGTGCGATACGTGCAAGGGATCGGGCACCCGCGACGATTCGAAGCCGGTGACCTGCGCGACGTGCAAGGGTGCCGGTGAGATCCAGGCCGTGCAGCGGTCCTTCCTCGGCCAGGTGATGACGGTGCGCGAATGCCCGGAGTGCCACGGCGTCGGAGAGACCATCCCCGATCCGTGCCTCAAGTGCGGCGGCGACGGCCGCGTCCGTTCGCGCCGCACGATGACCGTGAAGATCCCGGCCGGCGTCCAGGACGGGATGCGCGTGCGACTGGCCGGGCAGGGCGAGGTGGGACCCGGCGGAGGCCCGGCGGGCGATCTCTACGTGGAGGTCTCCGAGCAGGCCGACGACGTCTTCGTCCGTGACGGCGACGATCTGCACTGCACCGTCCGGGTGCCGATGGTCGACGCGGCGCTGGGCACCGAACTCACCGTCGACACCGTGCTCGGCGGCTCCGCGACCCTCACCGTCGAACCCGGCACCCAGCCCGGCACCGTCGTCCGGGTGCGCGGCCAGGGTCTGCCGCATCTGAACTCAGGTGTGCGCGGCGACCTGCACGCACATCTGGACGTGGTGGTGCCGAAGCGGATCGACGGACGCCAGAGCGACCTGCTCCGCGAACTCCGCGAGGTCTCCGGCGAGGAAGTGGAACTTGTGACCGCCACCTCCAAGGCCGCCGCCAACGGCGGACTCTTCTCCAAGCTGCGTAACGCCTTCGCCGGCCGATGACGCCGCCGCTCTTCTGGGTCGACGAGGTGCCGCGCGCCGGCGACACCACGGTGCTGTCCGGCCCGGAGGGCAGACATGCGGTGACCGTCACGCGGATCGGTGCCGGTGAGACGGTGACCCTCGGCGACGGACGCGGAACCACCGCCGAGTGCGAGGTGATCGAGGTCGGCGGAAAGGACCGGCTCACCGTCCGCGTCGGCCGGGTACAGGTCCACCCCCGTCCCAAGCCGCTGGTGACGGTCGTGCAGGCGCTGCCGAAGGCTGAACGCAGCGATCTCGCCGTCGACCTGATGACTGAGGCCGGGGTCGACGCGATCGTGCCGTGGCAGTCGGCGCGCACCATCGCCCGCTGGAGCGGCGTGAAGGCCGTCAAGGGTGTGGAGAAGTGGCGTGCCACCGCGGCCACCGCGGCCAAGCAGGCGCGCCGGGCGTGGATCCCCGAGGTCGCCGATCTGGCCGGCACCACCGACGTGCGCGAGCTGGCGGCACGGGTGGCCGCCGACGGCGGGATCGTCGCGCTGCTTCATGAGGCCGGCGCGGTCGCGTTCCGTTCGCTGGATTTCGCCGAGGTGCCCGAGGTGCTTCTCGTGGTGGGGCCCGAAGGCGGACTGGCGGAGGCGGAGATCGCCGACCTCACCGCCCTGGGTGCGGTGCCGGTGGTGCTGGGTCCGGAGGTGCTGCGTACCGTCGCCGCCGGAGCGGTGGCGCTCGGCGCCCTCGGCGCGGTCACCGACCGCTGGACTCGATAAAGGACATCTGTTGCGTCGCAAGAAGATTCACTATGGCGATCAGCCAAGCCAGTTCGGCCACCTGTATCTTCCGGAACGGGGGCCGGCCGAGTGCGCGCCGCTCGTCGTCCTGGTGCACGGCGGATACTGGTCCACCGAGTACTCGCTGGTGATCAACACACCGGTCGCCCGCGACCTGGCGCAGCGCGGGGCGGCGGTCTGGAACATCGAGTACCGCAGGGTGGAAGAGACCGGCGGCGGCTGGCCGGGTACCGGGCGCGATGTGGTCGCGGCGATCCGTGCCCTCGAGGGTCCGGTCGCCGAACAACTGGCGATCGACGGCGTCAAGGTCGATCGCAAGAACGTCGCCGTCGTCGGACACTCGGCGGGCGGACAACTCGCGGTCTGGGCGGTCGCGCAGACCGACGCGAGGGCGGGCGGCTTCCGCATCGCGACGGTGGTTCCGCAGTCCGCGGTCCTCGACTTCACCGGCGGCGCCTCCGACCGCACGTCGGTCCGTCGGTTGATGGGCGTCTCGTTCGAGGAGGCGCCGGACCGCTACGCGGCGGCGTCGCCCGCCTGCCAGCCGCCCTTCGACGCGCTGGTGGCCGCCGTGCACACGGCCGACGACGCCTCGGTGCCGATCGAGCTGAGCCGCCGCTACGTGGAGGGGGCCGCCGCGCGCGGTCAGCGGGCGGTGCTCTACGAGGTGCCGGGGGAGGGGCACGACGCCTTCGTCGATCCGCGCAGCGCGGCGCACAGGCAGACCCTGCGGGTGCTCGGCATCTGACCGGCGACGGCGGCCGCGGGCGTACTCGCTCGCACCCGGCGATCACCGGCGATAGACTTGAGCGAATCCACACAAGCGTGCGACCGCCCGCCGACCGACCCCGGGGAGACGAAACTCAGTGACTGACGACAACCGCGACGACCCGACGGCCGCGGCGGTGACCAGTTCGAATATCGAGGTTCCCCAGGACCTGGCGGTGGGGCTGCTCGGCGCGGCCGACGTCAACCTCCGCACCCTGGAGGTGCAGCTGCCCGCCGACATCCACGTCCGCGGCAATCTGATCACGCTCACCGGCGTACCCGCCGACGTGGCCGCGTCCGAACGGGTGATCGCCGAACTGGTCCGCGTGGTGCGCGGAGGGACCACACTCACCCCCGACCTGGTGCGTCAGAGCCTGTCGATCCTGGCCACGAGCGATTCGGAGACCCCCGCCGATGTGCTGAGCCTCGACATCATCTCGCGGCGCGGCAAGGTGATCCGCCCCAAGACGCTCAATCAGAAGCGGTACGTCGACGCGATCGACGAGAACACGATCGTCTTCGGAATCGGACCCGCGGGCACGGGCAAGACCTACCTCGCGATGGCCAAGGCGGTGCAGGCACTGCAGACCAAGCAGGTCAGTCGCATCATCCTGACCCGTCCCGCGGTGGAGGCGGGAGAACGGCTCGGCTTCCTGCCCGGCACGCTCCATCAGAAGATCGACCCGTACCTGCGCCCGCTCTACGACGCGCTTCACGACATGATGGATCCGGAGGCCATCCCCAAGCTGATGGAGGCCGGCGTCATCGAGGTGGCGCCGCTGGCCTACATGCGCGGCCGGACGATCAACGACGCCTTCATCATTCTCGACGAGGCTCAGAACACCACGGGCGAGCAGATGAAGATGTTCCTCACCCGCCTGGGCTTCGGCGCCAAGATCGTCGTCACCGGCGATACGACGCAGATCGACCTCCCGGGCGGGGCCCAGTCGGGCCTGCGCGCTGCGGCCCGCATCCTCGACGGGATCGACGACATCCATTTCGCGAACCTGACCAGCGCGGACGTGGTGCGGCACCGGTTGGTGGCCGACATCGTCGACGCGTACGGCAGGGCCGAGGCTCACGAGGGCAATCGCGCGGCTCGACGCGAAGGGCTGCGCCACACGAGCGGAGGGCGTCGCCGGTGAGCGTCGAACTGTTCAATGAGTCGGGCGTCGACGTACCCGAGCAGCTGATCATCGAGGCGGCACGGTTCGCGATGCGCCGGATGGAGGTGCATCCGGGTGCTGAACTGTCGATTCAGCTGATCGACTCCGATTCGATGGCCGAACTGCACATGCAGTGGATGGATCTGCCGGGGCCCACCGACGTGATGAGCTTCCCGATGGATGAGCTGACGCCCGGCGGGCGCCCCGACGCGGACGAGCCCGGCCCGGCGATGCTCGGCGACATCGTGCTGTGTCCGGAGTTCGCCGCCGAGCAGGCCAAGTCGCAGCACCACAGCTTCGAGCACGAACTCGCCGTACTCACCGTTCACGGCGTGCTGCACCTGCTCGGATTCGACCACGCCGAGCCGGACGAGGAGCGCGAGATGTTCGGGCTGCAGGGCCAGATCATCACCGATTGGTACTCGGCCCGCGACGACCGCGCGCGGCTGCTTCAGCAGGCGCAGCGCGACGCCCGGCTGCTCAACGACATCGGATTCGCCGGCCCGGAAGGGCGCTGACGGGTGTCTCCTCTGCTCAGCGACATCGTGTTTCTGTGCGTTGCCGCGCTGCTGACCGTGCTCGCGGGCGGCTTCGCCGCCACCGACGCCGCGCTGGCGACCGTCTCGGTCGCACGCGTCGACGACCTCGTGAAAGAGGGTCGGGCGGGGGCCCGGCGCCTGCACACCGTGGTGGAACAGCGCGGCACCTACGTGGGACTCGCGGTTCTGCTGCGCGTTCTCTGCGAGGTGGCCGCGACGACGATGGTCGCGGTGGTCGCGGTCGACGCGCTCGGCACCGGATGGGGCATCGCCGTCACCGTCGCCGCGATGACCGTCGTCTCGTACGTGGCCGTGGGCGTGGGCCCCCGCACCCTGGGCCGTCAGAACGCGTACTCCATCTCGCTCGTCGCCGGACCGATCCTGACGGCGGTCGGAGTCCTGCTGCGTCCGGTGACGCGGCTGCTGATCCTCATGGGCAACGCGCTGACCCCCGGCAAGGGCTACCGGAACGGGCCGTTCGCGACGGAGGTCGAGGTGCGCGAGGTGGTCGACATGGCTCAGCAGCGGGGCGTGGTCGACGCCGACGAGCGACGCATGATCCAGTCCGTGTTCGAGTTCGGCGACACCGACGCCCGCGAGGTGATGGTCCCCCGGCCCGAGATGGTGTGGATCGAGCACGACAAGTCGGCGGCTCAGGCGATGAGTCTCGCGGTCCGGTCGGGCCACTCGCGGATCCCGGTGATCGGTGAGAACCCCGACGACGTCCTCGGCGTGGTGTATCTCAAGGACGTCGTAGAACGCCTGCTGCCGCAGCTGTCGAGCGCGGCGCGCGGAGTCTCCGTCGAGGAGGTGATGCGCGACGCCGAGTTCGTGCCGGACTCCAAACCGCTCGACGACGTCCTCTCGGACATGCAGGCCAACCGTAATCACATGGCGCTGCTGGTGGACGAGTACGGCGGCATCGCCGGGCTCGTCACGATCGAGGACGTCCTGGAGGAGATCGTCGGCGAGATCACCGACGAGTACGACACGGACGAGGTCGCCCCCATCGAGAAGCTGGGCGACGACGTGTACCGAGTGTCCTCGCGGCTGCCGGTGGAGGATCTCGAAGAACTGTTCGGCACCGAGATCGACCTCGATCTCGACGACGTCGACACCGTGGGCGGGCTGCTGGCCCTGCGCCTGGGCCGGGTGCCGCTGCCCGGCGCCAAGGTGAAGGTCGACGGACTGCGGATGATCGCCGAAGGCGGTCCCAACCGGCTCGGCCGCCAGCGCATCACCTCCGTCGTCGTACGGCGGTCCAAGAAGTCAGCTCCCGCCGTCCCGGCGAGCGAGGGGTCCGGCGAGACGAACGACCTGAAGGAGAACTGACAGTGACCGAATTCCGATCCGGCTTCGTGTGTTTCGTCGGAAGGCCGAACACCGGCAAGTCGACGCTCACCAACGCGCTCGTCGGTGACAAGGTGGCGATCACCTCCAATCGTCCGCAGACCACGCGGCACACCATCCGCGGCATCGTGAACCGGCCCGATGCGCAGCTGATCCTGGTCGACACCCCCGGCCTGCACCGTCCTCGCACCCTGCTCGGCCAGCGGCTCAACGACCTCGTCCGGGAGACCTACGCCGACGTCGACATCATCTGCGTGTGCATCCCCGCCGACGAGGCGATCGGACCCGGCGACCGGCGCATCATCGACGAGATCAAGGCGACCTCGCCGCGTACGCGCAAGGTCGGCATCGTGACCAAGATCGACCGCGTGGGGCCCGAGAAGGTGGCCATGCAGTTGATGGAGCTGTCGAAGCTGATGGGCCCCGACGCCGAGGTGGTGCCGTGCTCGGCGAAGTCGGGCAAGCAACTCGACGTGCTGGGCGACGTCCTCGTCTCGCTCTGCGAGGAGGGCCCGGCGTTCTACCCGGACGGCGAGCTCACCGACGAACCGGAGCAGGTGCTGATGGCGGAGTTCATCCGCGAGGCCGCGCTGGAAGGAGTCCGGGACGAGCTTCCGCATTCGCTGGCGGTGGTCATCGAAGAGGTGATTCCCCGCGAGGACTCCGAGGTCGTCGACGTGCACGCCATCCTCTACGTCGAACGCGATTCCCAGAAGGGGATCGTGATCGGCCACAAGGGGTCCCGACTGAAGGAGGTCGGCATCACCGCGCGCGCCCAGATCGAGCGGCTCCTCGGCACCCGCATCTATCTCGACCTGCACGTCAAGGTCGCGAAGGACTGGCAGCGCGACCCGAAGCAGCTCGGACGCCTCGGCTTCTGAGCAGCGCACGGGCGGTTGATCGCGAGTCGGCCCGGCTCACCGCACCAGTGCCAGACCCGTGATCATCTGCCCCATGTCGGCCACGACGCGATCGCCCGTGCCGTCCAGGGCGACGGCCAGGATGGTGCCGCCCAGATCGGACACGTACGCCAGGCCGGCCCGCGTGTCGACGGCGATGCCGACCGCCTCGTGCAGTCCGCGGGCCAGGATCTCCGGAGGCGTTCCGGGCTCGCCGGGACCGGGCAGCGGCGCCCGGTTGAGCGTGTTGCCGTCGGGTTCGGCGCCGCGGTCGGTCCAGTACAGGACACCGTCGACCACCTCGAGATCGATGGGCTCGGGGAGTCCGCTCCACAGCGTCTCGACATCGGAGCGACGGTCGGCGGACTCGCCCTCGGGAACGGACAGTCCGGCCCGGAAGATCCGGCCGAGACCGCCTTTCGACGGCCCCTTCTGGGTCCAGTACAGGTGATCGCGGTCGACGGCGACGCCGACGCATTCGGCGGTGCCGTCCCCGGTCTGCGCGTTGACCACCAGGTCGATCCGGTCGGAGCCGTCGAGTCTGCACGAGGACACGCGCAGCCCCTCCCGATCACCCCAGTACAGCCGCTCGCGGCCGTCGGTCGCGAGTTGTTTCCCGGTGGTCAGCGCTCCGGGCGGCAGCAGGTCGCGTCGGTCGGTCCCGTCGAGGCGCATGGCGTGGAGGCCGCCGGTCGGTGCCGTGTAGTCGAACGCCGCCTCGCCGTCGACGCCGGGGATCCGTTCGGGACGGCCCATCGTCGTCCAGTAGACGGTGTCGCCGACGACGACCACGCCGTCCGGTGAGTACGCGGTGTCCTTGTGGACGACGCTCGTCCGGCCGTCGGCGACGTCGACGCGGAAGATGGTGCGGGTGGCGAGTCCGAGTGCCAGCAGTGCGGTCATGAGTCTCCTTCTCGCCGGGTCGGTTCCGAGAGTAGACGCCGAATCCCGGCGCCGCTGGCGGCTGAGCCGTTGACATCCCGCGCGGGCTGCGGGACCGTCGAGGAATGGGGAGCATCGATCTGCCTGCCGGACCCATCGACTACCTCGACACCGGAGGTGACGGGCCGGTGCTGCTCTTCGGCCACGGGCTCCTGATGAACCGGACTCAGTGGCGCCGGGTGATCCCCCTTCTCGACGACTTCCGGTGCATCGCGCCGACGTGGCCGCTCGGCGCCCAGCGGCAGCCGATGAACGCTTCCGCCGATCTGACGCAGTCGGGGCAGGCGAACATCATCGCCGATTTCCTCGAAGCACTCGATCTGCGCGCGGTCACCCTCGTGCTGAACGACTGGGGCGGTGGGCAGTTCATCATCTCGGAGGGCCGCGACGAACGGCTGGCGCGGCTGGTCCTCGCCTCGTGCGAGGCGTACGACAACTTTCCGCCGCGGCCGGCCCGGCCGGCCGCCCAGCTGTGCCGCGTGCCCGGCGGGACGTGGTTGCTGACCCGACTGACTCAGTTGTCGGTGTTCCGGCACGGGCGGGCGGGCTACGGCGGGCTGGCCAAGAACCGGATACCCGACGCGGTGATGGACGACTGGTTCGGCCATGCGCTGGCCGATCCCGGCGTCCGCCGTGACCTGCGCAAGTTCGTCACGGGTACACCGCCCAAGCAAGTACTGCTCGACTGGCACCGCAAGGTGGTGTCCTTCGATCGACCCGTGCTGCTGCTCTGGGCCACCGAAGATCGGATGATGCCGGTGGAGCACGCCCGCCGGATGGTCGACGAGTTCCCCGATGCGCGGCTGGTGGAGATCGCCGACTCCTGGACTCTGCTGCCCGAGGACCAGCCGGAGCAGGTCGCCGCGGCGCTGCGCGAATTCGTCGGTGCCCGGTGACACAATGGTCGGGTGAGGTTCTACCAGGATGAGGCCGTCGTGCTGCGCCAGCACAAGCTGGGCGAAGCCGATCGCATCATCACCTTTCTCACCGCCGAGCATGGTCTGGTGCGCGCGGTCGCGAAGGGCGTGCGGCGCACGCGCTCGAAATTCGGTGCGCGGCTCGAGCCGTTCGCACACGTCGACGTCCATTTCTATCCCGGTCGCAATCTCGACGTCATCACCCAGGTGCACAGCCTGAACGCTTTCAGCGATCTCATCGTCGCCGATTACGGCCGGTACACCACCGCGTGCGCGGTACTGGAGACCGCCGAGCGTCTGGCCGGTGAGGAGCGGGCGCCGGCACAGCATCTGCACCGGCTCACCGTCGGCGCCCTCGAAGCGCTCGCCGAGGACCGCCGAGACCGTCAGCTCATTCTGGACGCCTTCCTCCTGCGTGCGATGTCGTCGGCCGGCTGGATGCCCGCGCTGTCGGTGTGTGCGCGGTGCGCTTCACCGGGACCGCACCGCGCGTTCCACGTCGCGGCCGGTGGCGCGGTGTGCGTGCATTGCCGCCCGGCCGGTGCGGCCACCCCGTCGGTCGGGGTGCTCGATCTGATGGAGGCGCTGGCGCGCGGAGAGTGGGATCACGTCCTGCTCGCGACGCCGTCGCAGCGCCGTCAGGCGACCGGTCTCACCGCCGCGCATCTGCAGTGGCATCTGGAACGGCAACTGCGCACCTTGCCGCTCATCGAACGGCAGGCGCCGCATAGTCTGATCGAGCGACCCGCGAGCGAAGGCGCCGCCCGGACCGACGTCCCGGGCGCCGGCGTCGCAGTCACCGAAACCGCATGAAAGGCCGGAGCTGATGGCTCGTCTCACCCGCCGCGCCCAGGCGTCCGCACCCGTCGAGGTGCGCCCGCCCGATCCGCATCCGTCCGGAGCCACACCGCCGGAGATCCCCGCCGAGCTGATACCGAGACACATCGCGCTGGTGATGGACGGCAACGGCCGGTGGGCCAAGGAACGCGGCCTGCCGCGCACCGAGGGGCACAAGCGCGGTGAGGCCGTGTTGATGGACAGTGTCTGCGGCTGCATCGAGCTGGGCGTCACCCATCTGTCCGCCTACGCGTTCTCCACAGAGAACTGGTCGCGCAGCCCGGAAGAGGTCAAGTTCCTCATGGGTTTCAACCGCGACGTGATCCGGCGCCGCCGCGACGAGATGAACGAGATGGGCGTCCGCGTGCGGTGGGCCGGGCGACGGCCGAAGCTGTGGCGCAGCGTGATCAAAGAACTCGAGGTCGCCGAGGAACTCACCCGGAACAACACCGTCATGACCTTGACCATGTGCGTCAATTACGGCGGCCGGGCCGAGATCGCCGATGCGGCGAGAGAGATCGCCCGCCGGGCGGCGCGGGGGGAGATCGATCCCGAACGGATCACCGAGGCGAGTTTCGCCAAGTACCTCGACGAGCCCGACATGCCCGACGTGGACCTGTTCCTTCGTCCGTCGGGGGAGCAGCGGCTGTCGAACTTCCTGCTGTGGCAGAGCGCGTACGCCGAGATGGTCTATCAGGAGAAGTTGTTTCCCGACTTCGACCGCCGGGACCTCTGGGCCGCCTGCCTGGAGTATGCCAAGCGCGACCGACGATTCGGGAGCGCCTGAGGCCGCGACGTCAGTCCGGCGTCGCCGACGTGAACTGCGCGAGCGCCTCCGTCAGCCGCTCTTCAAAGGCTTCGGGCGTCACACCGGCGTCGCTGAGCGGACCGCGACCGTCCTCCACCTCCAGCAGAGCGAGCACGATGTGCTCGGTGCCGATGTAGTTGTGCCCCAGACGCAGCGCATGGCGGAAAGTCAGTTCCAGCACCTTGCGTGCGGCGGCGTCGTACGGAATCACCTCCGGTGCCTCACCCGGTTCGGGCAGGGCCTCGGACGCCCCGGCGGCCAGCGCGTCGACGTCGACGCGCAGCGCGGCCAGCAGCGTCACCGCCAGCGACTCGCGGTCGTCGAGCAGCCCGAGCAGCAGATGCGCGGGGGATACCTCGCTGTTGCCCGCCGCTTCGGCGGCGTTGTGTGCGGCGGCCGCGACATTGCGCGCACGAGGGGTGAACTGATTGAACCCCTGAGCCGGGTTCAGATCGGCCGCCGTACCCGGGTCCTTCGGTGTGAACCGCTTCTGCACGGCCTGTTTGCTGACGCCCATGCTGGTCCCGATCTGGGTCCAGGACGCACCGCTGCGGCGTGCCTGATCGACGAAGTGGCCGATCAGGTGGTCGGCCACCTCGCCGAGGTGGTCGGCGGCCAGCACCGCGTCGGACAGTTGATCGAGCGGATCGTCGTGCACCTTCTTGATCGTGTCGATCAGGTCGTCGAGTCGGACGGTGGGAGTCAGGGAGGTCTTCTCAGCCATGAGTCAACCTTAAGTTGACGCAGGCGCTCTCGTCAACGGTTGGTTGACGCTGGTGTGCAGTCTCTGCACGTCCCGAAGATCTCGACGGTGTGCGAGATGTCGGCGAAGCCGTTCTCCGAGGCCACCGAGTCGGCCCATCGCTCCACCTTGTCGGCTTTGATCTCCACGGTGGTTCCGCACTCGCGGCATACCAGGTGATGGTGGTGTCCGGTGGAGCAGTGCCGATAGCGGGTCTCGCCTGATCCGTCCCAGATCGCGTCGATCTGCCTGGCTGCGGTGAGCGCCTGGAGGTTGCGGTACACCGTGGTCAGTCCGATCGACTCGCCCCGCTCACGCAGTTTGTCGTGGAGCTGCTGGGCCGACAGGAAGTCGTCGGTGTCCGACAGCACATCGGCGATCGCCGCCCGCTGCTTGGTGGACCGCTGGCCGGTGACCGGCTTGTTCGCCGTGTCGCTCATGTCTGCGCCTCCGTCCGATGTTCAGCGGCGTGCAGGACTGCGTCGACCACGATGTGTGCGACGTGATCGTCGGCCAGCGAGTACTCGACCTCCCGGCCGCGCCGGCTTCCGACCACCACGCCCGACTGCTTCAGGACGCGGAGGTGCTGGCTCACCTGCGGCTGGTTCAGTGCGAGGGCGTCGACCAGTTCGTGGACGCACATCGGCCGGTCGCGCAGTGTCATGACGATCGACACCCGGGCGGGCGAGGCCAGCGCCCGCAGCAACTCGCTGGCGGCGCCGTGCGCCCGGCGGTCGGCGGTCAGTGCCGGCGACATCACCGACTGACTCATGACTGCTCCTTCGAAAGGGATTCAACACCTCCATCCTAAAGGAACTGATTTTCATTTGCCTGTGGCCTCGGCCGGCGCAGCGTAGCGTGCCTGGGTATGACCAGCATCGGTGCGCGGGCGCTGCGGACCCGGTGGTTCGTGCGTTCACCGATACCGCTCTTCCGCGCGGGACTCGGGTTCCTCTTCGGCGGTCGGCTGCTGCTGTTGCAGCACACGGGCCGCAAGTCCGGTGAGCCTCGATACGTCGCCCTGGAAACAGTGGAGCGGCCGGACCGGAACCGAGTGATCATCGCGTCGGGCTTCGGTCGTAGCTCCCAGTGGTTCCGCAACCTTCAGGCCGATCCGCGGTGCCGCGTCTGGATCGGTTTCGACCGCGATCGACCGGCGACCGCGCGAGTTCTCACCCCGCAGGAGTCGGTCGCGGTCCTGGACCGCTACCGCCGCGAGCACCCGAAGGCGTACGCGGAACTGGCGGGAGTGATAGAGGAGTCGACCGGTCTGCCGATCGACCAGATCCCCTATCTCGAACTGACCCTGGATCGCTGACGATCAGCAGACGGCCATCGCGTATCGGCCGGTGCTGCTGTCCTCGGAGACGAGGACCCCGTTCACATAGGTGCGGCAGGCGGCGTAGTGGCCGCTGGTCTGGAAAGAACTGCCGGTGAACTGATACGTCGACCGCGACGTGACGGTGATGCTCCCGGACCACGTCTTCCGGTCCTTGGATCGGGTCGGGAGCGACGGGCGCGACATGGTCTGCATGTCGTCGTAGGCGTCGTACCAGGCCAGCGACTCATTCACCTGCGTGTCGCTGAAGAAGACGTACCTCACGGTGTCGCCGACGGTCGGATCCGCCGAATCGGCGGCGGCCGGGCCGGCAGCGATCGCACAGGCGGTGGCCGCGGCGGCCACGACGGCTCCGGCGACGGCGCTTCGCTTGGTGAGTTTCATGGTTGCTCCTCGTAGTCGGCGATGAGGCGCTGCGCCTCATCGGGTGCTGCGAACGTACGCGGCACCTACGACAATTCCGGCCAGTGCGACTGACCCGGCGATACCGCGGTGGTTCCGGCGCAGTCCCGCGCCGAGCCTCCCCGTGCGGGTGACCGGCGCACTCGTCCCGGCACCGACTACGCTGTACTGCGACGTGCACGACCACCGTCGAGCACCGTGACAGAAGTCCGACCCCCTACGTCGTGGAGATCAGAAAACCGTGGCTGTGCAGTCCAAAGTCGATGCCGTCGTCAACCTCGCCAAGCGGCGGGGTCTGGTGTATCCCTGCGGTGAGATCTACGGCGGAACACGCTCCGCATGGGACTACGGTCCGCTCGGCGTGGAGCTGAAGGACAACATCAAGAGGCAGTGGTGGCGGACGATGGTGACCTCGCGCGAGGACGTCGTCGGACTGGACTCGTCGGTGATCCTGCCGCGGCGGGTGTGGGAGGCCTCCGGGCACGTCGAGGTCTTCACCGATCCGCTGGTGGAGTGCACCAACTGCCACAAGCGTCAGCGCCAGGATCACCTGCAGGAGGCGTACGCGCTCAAGAAGGGGATCGACGATCCCGACTCGGTCCCGATGTCGGAGATCGCGTGCCCCGAGTGCGGCGCGAAGGGGCAGTGGACCGAGCCCAAGGCCTTCTCCGGGCTGCTCAAGACCTTCCTCGGGCCGGTCGACGACCAGGAGGGGCTGCACTACCTCCGTCCCGAGACCGCGCAGGGCATCTTCATCAACTTCAAGAACGTGATGACCACGGCGCGCCGCAAGCCCCCGTTCGGCATCGCGCAGATCGGCAAGAGCTTCCGCAACGAGATCACGCCCGGCAACTTCATCTTCCGCACCCGCGAGTTCGAGCAGATGGAGATGGAGTTCTTCGTCAAGCCCGGCGAGGACGAGCAGTGGCACAAGTACTGGATCGACGCGCGGCACAACTGGTACATCGACCTCGGGATCGATCCCGAGAACCTGCGGCTGTACGAGCACCCCAAGGAGAAGCTCTCGCACTACTCCAAGAGCACGGTGGACGTCGAGTACAAGTTCGGCTTCGGCGGCAACCCGTGGGGTGAGCTCGAGGGCGTCGCGAACCGCACGGACTACGATCTGTCGACCCACAGCAAGGCTTCGGGTGAGGACCTGTCGTTCTTCGACCAGGCCTCGGGTGAGCGATACACCCCGTACGTCATCGAGCCCGCGGCGGGACTGGGCCGGTCGATGATGGCCTTCCTGTGCGATGCCTACACCGAGGAGGAGGTGCCCAACGCGAAGGGCGGCACCGACACCCGAACCATGCTCAAGCTCGACCGTCGGCTCGCGCCGGTGAAGGCGGCGGTGCTCCCGCTGTCCCGCAACGAGAAGCTGTCCCCGAAGGCGCGCGACCTCGCCGCGGACCTGCGCAAGCACTGGAACATCGAGTTCGACGACGCGCAGGGTATCGGCAAGCGCTACCGCCGCCAGGACGAGATCGGCACGCCGTTCTGCGTCACGGTCGATTTCGACACCCTCGACGATCAGGCGGTCACCATCCGCGAGCGCGACAGCATGAGCCAGGAGCGGGTCGCGCTCGACAAGGTCGTGGAGTACCTCGGCGGCAAACTGATCGGCGTCTGACGGGCGCGGGCGGCGCTACCGCAGTGCCGCCACGACGCCGGCGCCGCCGTCCCATTCGGCGACGAGCCACGCCGCACCCGACACCGGGGAGGCGAGGTCGTCGCTGAGGGCGAGCGCCGTCGCGTCGGCCGGTGCGCCTTCGAGGCGGATGCGCACCGGCGGTTCCTGGATCGTCACGGACCCGTCGCTGCTCTGGATCTCGAGACGTGCCTGTTCCTGTCGCCCGCGCAATGCCCGCACGAAGCAGTCGACGGCGACGGGATCGGCGGCGGCCTCGTAGATCCAGCGATCGCCGAGCACCGAGTGAGTCATCGTGGAGACGAGGAACTCGTCGGCCTCCGGCAGCGGAGCGCCACGGTAGGTCAGCGGGATGTGCAGGCTGCGGTCGTCGCGCGAGACCAGCAGAGCTTCGACACCGACCTCGCCCGCAGGATCGTCGAAGCGGTAGCCGCCGATCATCTCCACCTCTCCGGTCCCGCCCCACGGGACGCTGTCGAGGTAGGCGGTGACCAGTTCGAGCTTGGTGGGCGAGAGGGTCGCCTGGTGAACGAGTGCCATGTGACGACCCTAGTGCGCGATGTGCGGACTGTCTCGCGCCGTCGGCGATCGACGTGGGCGGGAAGTCCTGTTCCGGTGGGTCGCGTGATGGATGTCCGCGCCATCGGGTATCTGTAGTGCAACCCCCGACGAGAGGACCGCAGTGAACCCGAGGCTCATCATGTTGTTCAGCGGTGTCCTGATGATCATCGCGTTGGGGTTGATGGTGGGGCAGAAGCAGTGGGTGATGCTCGCCGTGGTCCTGCCGATCTGGCTGATCATCCTCGGCGTGTGGTGGCATCGCCAGCGGAGTCGGTAGTGCCTCGATCCTCATACCCCACACCGGGCTTCCGGCTCAGCGGTCCGTGAACTGATCCAGAACCGAACGCACGCGGGCGTCGGTGAGCTGTGCGAAATCGTCGTACGCGCCGCCGACTCCGATGAAGTCCTCCGGCGTGTACGGACAGACGACGGAGTCGGCCTCGGGAAACATGTCCGCGGTGCCGACCGGGCCGGCGGGCACTGCCACCACGATCCGTCCGGCCCCGCGGCTTCGGAGCGCGCGGACGGCCACGTTCATCGTCGCGCCGGTGGCGACACCGTCGTCGACGAGCACCACGGTGCGGCCGGCCACGACGGGTTGCGGGCGTCGGTCCCGATAGGCGGCGTCACGTCGCCGGAGTTCGGTGCGAGCCGCGTCGACGGCCTCGGCCAGCCTCGCCGGGGTCAGGCCGGTGGCGCGCAGGACGTCGTCGTTCATCACCACCGAATCGTCGGCGCCGATGGCGCCGGCCGCCACTTCCGGCTCCCACGGCACGCCGATCTTGTGCACCAGGTAGACGTCCAACGGCGCCCGCAGGTCCTCGGCGATCGGTGCGGCCACGTCCACTCCGCCGCGGGGGAGTGCGAGCACGATCGTGTCGTCGCGCCCGCGGAGATCGGACGACAGCCTCTCGGCCAGGACCCGCCCGGCGTGCGCGCGGTCGCGGTACCGGCGAGTCGAGAACCTCCGCGATATCACCACAGTCGCCGTTCCAGTTCGTCGACCCGGTCCTGCAACTGGTGGATCTGATCGATATACGGCTGCACCCGTTCACGGACCTGTTCGGAGGTGTACAAGGGCACCATCGACCGCGCACAGTTCCAGTCGAAGGCCTCGACGTCGATGACGATGCTGCGCTCGCATCGTGCGGCGATCCGGCCGTCCGCGACCTGGGACAGGCGTTCGAGCAGTTCGGGATCGGCGTCGCCGTCGATCACAGTGGCACGCCCGAAGACCTTGAGCCGCATCTTCTTCGGATGATCGGCGACGAAGAGCGCGACACGACCGTCGGTCTCCAGGTTGCCGACCGACACGAACTGCTGATTGCCGCGGAAATCGGCGAATCCGAAGCGATTGCCGCCGAGGTGGTGGACGAATCCGGTCGGCCCGCTGCGGTACTGGACGTAAGGCCACCCCGAGGGGGTCACCGTCGCCATGTGGAAGGCGAACACCCCGGTGAGCATCCGAACCTCCCGCGGCGTCACCTGCTGCGGGCCCGAATCGGGTGTGTCGAGACCCGCGCCGTAGGCCACCACGCTGCCGGTGATGCGTTGCCGCGCAACGGCTGCGTCGCCGAACGCGATGTGCTGATACCGATCTCCCACGGTCTCCAGGCTAGGCGGGGCCACCGGAACCGCGTCATCCGATACTCGTCAGTAATTAGAACAGGTTCTAATTCTCCGCTATTCTCCATGGTCATGGAACGATTGAGCGGCCTGGATGCCAGCTTCCTCTACCTCGAGACACCCGAGCAGTTGATGCACGTCTGCTCGGTGATGGTCATGGACAAGTCCACGGTTCCCGGCGGGTATTCGTTCGCGACCTTCCGAGCCACACTCGACGAGCGTGTGCGCCGAGTTCCCCAGTTCACTCGGCGGGTGCGACGCGTTCCGCTCGATCTCGGCCACCCCGTGTGGGTCAAGGACGAGCACTTCGCTATCGACCACCACCTGCACCGGATGGCACTGCCCGCACCCGCCGGCCACGCCGAACTCATGGAGATGTGCGGTCATCTGGCCGGACTCCCGATGGACCGCGGCCGCCCGCTGTGGGAGATGAACGTCATCGAGGGATACCGCGGCGAGGACGGCGAGGAGAAACTGGTCGTCTTCACGAAGATGCATCACGCCACGGTCGACGGCGCGTCGGGCGCCAATCTGATCTCATACCTGTGCAGTCTCGAACCGGACGCGCCACCGCTGGCCACCGACGAGATCCCCATGGACGGACGGTCGCCGGGGTCGCTCGAACTCTTCGGCCGCGGCATCGTGAGCACGCTGTCGCGACCGCTGTCGATCCCGAAGATGCTGAGTCCGACCCTGGGGCTGATCACCGAGACGGTGAGCCGCGCCCAGCACGGCACCGCGATGGCGCCTCCGCTCACCGCGCCGCGGACCTCGTTCAACGGCACCATCACCGGTCACCGCACCATCGCGGTGGGCGATATGGACCTCGAGGACGTCAAGGCGGTCCGGCGCGCGACCGGTGCGACGGTCAACGACATCGTGCTGAGCATCGCCGGCGGCGCTCTGCGCGACTATCTCCTGGAACGCGACGAGCTGCCCGACTCGTCGCTGCTGGCCACCGTGCCGGTCTCGGTGCGCGGAGAGTCCAAGCGTGACGAGGGGGCGAACAAGGTCTCGGCGCTGTTCACCCGGCTCGGGACCGACATCGCCGACCCGCTCGAGCGGCTGACCGCGATGACCGAGGCGAACAAGCACGCGAAGGACCATCACAACGCGATCTCCGCGGACACCCTGCAGGACTGGGCCGAGTTCGCCGCGCCGCGCACGTTCGGGCTCGCCGTGCGCGCGTATGCGGGACTGCGCCTGGCCGACCGGCATCCGGTGGTGCACAACCTGGTCATCTCGAACGTCCCCGGTCCGCCGATCCCGCTGTACTTCATGGGGGCACGGATGGACGGGATGTACCCGCTGGGCCCGGTCTTCCACGGAGCGGGCGTCAACATCACGGTGCTGTCGAACAACGGTGTCGTCCACGTGGGCGTCATCGCGTGTGAGGACAGCATGCGCAGCCCGGAGAAGCTCGTCGCCCACTTCCCGGAGGAACTCGCGCGGCTCAAAGAACAGGTCGCGCCCGCGGGGTAGACGCGAAGTGGGCGAATAGCGCGGCGGGCATCACGACTCGGCGCGCTCGCGCCACCGCGCCCGCACCACGCTGCAGGCGTGCGCGAACACCGGCACGAATTTGTCGGCATCGATCACGCAGCACGAGTGACCGCCGTCCACCTCGTGCACCGTGGCGCCGGGGATGCGGCGGGCCATCGCGATCTGCCGGGCCGGCGGTATCGCGCGGTCGCGCAGGGGCACCACGACGGCGGTCGGCACATCGATCTGGCTGATCCACGGTCGCGTATGGTGCCTGCCGATGGCGCCGACCGCCTTGCCGACGGCGATCGGCGACGTGGAGCGGAACTCGTTGAGCGCCCACCGGTTGATGTCGACGGCCGGGTCGACCTGCGACGCCTGAACTCGGCCGGCGCGGCGAGGGGAACCGGATCCGGGAACGCGTGAGGTGATGCCCGCCATCCCGTTGTGGAAGACCCGTTCGGTCGCGGTCATCTGAAAGGCGTCGGTGGAGGCGCAGAGCACCAGCCCGCCCGCCCGGTCGGGATGCTGCCGCCAGACACGCTGAGCAACCAGCGATCCCATCGAGAAGCCGGCGAACATCGCTTCATCGATTCCGAGGACGTCCAGCAGTGCCACGGCGTCGTCGGCGCAGTCGCGGAGGCTGAACTCGGGTGATTTGATGCCCTGACCGTGCCAGCGCAGGTCGAGAGTGATCACCCGGAAGCGCTTCGACAGTTCCGGGATGCTCGGAAACCAGGTCAGCAGGCCGGTGGTCGTCAGCGCGTGCAGAAGAACGATCGCCGGTGCGTCGGCGGTGGGACCGGCGGTGTCGGTGACGTAGGTGGAGCCCCGTCCGGGCAGTTCGATCAGACGGCCCGCGGGTATGTCGACTCTCGGCAGCCGGACTCGCGGTGCGCGCGTGGCAGTCAGGTCTCGTCGAGCAGGATTCATCGGTCGCCCCTTCGTTCCCGGAGCCCCAGGAACTAGAACATGTTGCATTTGCGATCACTATGCCATGAGGTGTCGGTGGCCGGTCATCCGAGCGCCGTCACTTCTCGGAAGTGGTGCGCAGATGACATACTGATAACGCTTCATGTCATCGGAGCGGCCGTTATCCCTTGTCTCGTAGCGTGGAGGCACAGCAGTCGAGACAAAGGATGGGCAAATGGACGCAATTGCAGTGAGCGAGATCCTGGCGCGCTCGAGTACGACCACCAATGTCGGATGGATCGGCTATCTGGTCATCGGCGCGATCGCGGGCTGGATCGCCGGAAAGATCGTCAAGGGCGGCGGTGCCGGGATCCTGATGAACATCGTCATCGGCGTCATCGGCGCGCTGATCGGCGGTTTTCTCTTGAGTTTCTTCCTGGACACCGCGTCCGGCGGCTGGTGGTTCACCCTCCTAACGGCAGTGCTCGGTTCGGTGATCCTGCTGTGGATCGTGGAGAAGGTGCGCGGCAGTTCGGGCAGTTGAACGCCAGTTCGCAACGGCGGCGGGTCCTCGGCTTCGGTCGGGGACCCGCCGCCGTTCTCGTGCGCTGATCTGCGGGTCTCAACTCGGTCTCAGGGCGCTGTTTCGGAGCGAAGTGGCCCCATACTCAGTCGAAACACCAGTCACTTCAGCCCCGGAGGTCACATTGTCCAGGTCATTTCGTTTCACGATCGCGTCGGTCGCCGCGTCGGCCGCACTCGTCGGAGGCGCGGTCGCCGCACCCGCCGCACACGCCGACACCTCCCGCGACGCGGCTGCCGCCCGTGCCGCACTCCACGAGGTCGCCGCTCAGCCGAACGACGCCGCATCGGTGATCGACTCGATCGACGAGGCCAACGCGGTCCTCAAGAAGCTCGGCATCACTCCGTTCACGCCGACCAAGGGACTGTGCACCGATCTGTCGATGCCGTCGGCGGTCGGCGGCGCGATGCCCGGATCGATCACTCCGCTCCTCGGTGACCTGAACAAGTCGCTTCGCGTCAAGGACAAGGACATCAACGCGATTCAGAAGGGTGAGGTGCTCTACGGCTTCGTGCCGGTCGACAAGTTCTCCGACACCAAGGACAAGAGCGGCATGCGTGTCGCGTGGTTCAACGTCAACACCCTCGACGGCGGGTTCGGCGAGCCCATGAAGGGGCTCGGCGACTCGATCGTCGACGCCGTGGACGCACGCCTGAAGGAAGCGGATGTCAGCGCCTTGGTGCGGACCCTCGCCCGGAAGACGCTCGGCTCGGTCGTCGCGGCGATTCCGGCCAACGGCGCTCGAGGCGGCATCGTCAAGACCGGCTCGGGCACGGTTCTCTCCGCGATCTACGGCACGATGCAGAAGGCCGGCGGCAGTGAGGACGCGCCGGTCACGTGCTACTTCTTCCCGTCGCTGGGCATCGCGACCGTGAAGTAGCCGGCCGGGAAAAGGTCTCCCGATCGCGTGCACACCCCTCCGCCGAAGCGAGACAATGGAGTCGACGATTCGAGGAGGCGGGCAATGACTGATCTCACCGGAAAAGTGGCCTGGGTGACCGGTGCGGCGCGCGGGCAGGGACGATCGCACGCACTGGCCCTGGCGGCGGCGGGCGCGCACGTCGTCGTCACCGACATCGCGGCGCCGGTCGACACGATCGCCTACCCGATGAGCGATCCGAACGACCTCGCGGAGACGGCGAGAGAGATCAAGTCGACCGGCGGCTCGGTGACATCGGCGCAGGTGGACGTTCGCGACCGGGCCGCGGTGAACGGGCTCGTCTCGCGGATCCGCGACGAACGCGGACGCCTAGACATCCTCGTGTGCAATGCCGGCGTCTGCTCGTTCGAACCGGTCGAGTCGCTGACCCACCAACAATGGGCCGACGTCATCGACACCAATCTCACCGGTACGTTCAACTGCGCGCAGGCCGTTCTCACGCTGATGAAGGAGAACCGGTTCGGTCGCATCGTCGGGATCTCCTCGGGAGCCGGCCGCGGCGGCATGCTGCATCTGAGTCATTACGCCGCGAGCAAGTGGGGGATCATCGGATTCATCAAGTCGTTGGCCCTGGAAGTGGGTGCGTACGGCATCACCGCGAACGTGGTGTGCCCGGCGTCGGTGGCGACGCCGATGGTGCTGAACACCGCGACGATGAAGAGATTCTGTCCGACGATCGAACATCCGACGCAGGACGATCTCGCTCAGGTCTTCGCCGGTTGGAGTCCGCTGGGCGTGCCGTGGCTGGCACCGGCCGACGTCACCCGCGCGGTGATGTATCTGGTCGACGACCCCGGCGTCATCACCGGCACGGTGGTCGAGGTGAGCCTCGGGACGAATGCGACGCGTCAGTAGGAGCCGCGGTGGTCGTCGACCGGTTGACATTCCGATCACTACCAGGCATTTCAGCTCGGTCGGCTGACGATTTTGAGGCATAGTAGTAGGGGAGTGCGTCGCGCGGGCAAGGGGTTCGCGGTGTGGGCGTGCTTTGGAGAGAGAGTTTGTGGTGGCTGTCAACGGCAAGGTCGTGCATTTCGACACCAATCGTGGTTTTGGATTCCTGGCGCCCGCGGAGGGCGGAGACGACGTCTTCCTGCACATCAACGACGTGGGCATCGATGAGACCCTGCTGCGCCCCGGCGCCGAGGTCGAGTTCGACGTCGAGAGCACCGATCGTGGCGCGAAGGCACTGAACGTGAAGGTGACCAAGGAGGCTCCGGAGGGCGAGTCGCCCGCCGCCGAGCGCGCTCAGCGCCGTGACGAGGGCCGCGGACGCTTCGGCGACCGGCACGATCGTGACGACCGCCGTGACGACCGGCGCGGCGGCCGTGATGACCGCGGACCGCGACGCTTCGGCAATCGGGGCGGCGGCCGTCTGTTCAACGAGATCACCGAGCTGCTGCTCGACGCCTCGCCGGACCTGACCGCTCGTCAGATCGTCGCGATCCGATCCGGTCTTCTGGACATGGCATCCCAGCGCGGCTGGTCGGAGTAGTTTGACCGACGCCGATCGGTCCGCGGGCGGCCCGCCCGTGGCGATGTACGACGCTCACGACCTGGAACGGATGGTCGTCGAGGCGCCCAAGATCGCCGCGGGCGCGAATCCCGCGACCGACCATCGCAGCGACTTCGCCCGCGACCGCGCCCGGGTGCTGCATAGCGCGGCCCTGCGGCGACTCGCGGACAAGACGCAGGTGGTGGGTCCGCGGGAGGGCGATAACCCGCGGACTCGTCTGACCCATTCGCTCGAGGTCGGCCAGATCGGCCGCGGTATCGCGGTCGGTCTGGGCTGCGACCCGGATCTGGTCGAACTCGCCGGACTCGCCCACGACATCGGCCACCCGCCCTACGGGCACAACGGCGAGCGGGCTCTTGAAGAAGTGGCCCGCG
Source organism: Gordonia cholesterolivorans (assembly GCF_039531975.1). Classification (NCBI taxonomy): domain Bacteria; kingdom Bacillati; phylum Actinomycetota; class Actinomycetes; order Mycobacteriales; family Gordoniaceae; genus Gordonia; species Gordonia cholesterolivorans. The sequence goes on from NZ_BAAARB010000005.1 coordinate 55,065, forward strand.
ACCGTGGCGGATTCGAAGGCAATGCGCAGAATTTGCGCATCCTGACGGCGCTGGAACCGAAGATCGTCGGCCCGGACGGGGTCAGCGCCGGTCTCAACCTCACCCGGGCGGCGCTCGACGCAACGCTCAAGTACCCGTGGTCGCGCACGGCGCCCGGCACCAAGTACGGCGCGTACGTCGAAGACCGCCCCGCGCTCGACTGGGTGCGTGACGGTGCGCCCGACGGCCGGCGCTGTCTGGAGGCCCAGGTGATGGACTGGTCCGACGATGTCGCGTACTCGGTGCACGACCTCGAAGACGGAGTGATCGGCGGGCGGATCGATCTGCGCCAGTTGAGTTCGCCCACCGATCAGCACGATCTGGCGCAGCTAGGCATGCAGTACTTCGACGGGCTCACCGCCGATCCGCTGGTCGGGGCGGCGCAGCGGTTGTCGGAGATGGAGATCTTCGCCTCGCTCGGCGAGTTCGACGGTTCGTTGGAGGCGTACACGCGGCTCAAGCGACTCACGAGCGAGCTCATCGGGCGTTTCGCTTCGGCCGCGATCACCCGGACGCGCAGGGTGGAGGGCGCACGTCCGCTGCGCCGGTACGACGCGGATCTCTCGGTGCCGGCCGATGTGGCGGCCGAGGTCGCCGTGCTGAAGACGCTCGCCCTGCGGTTCATCTTCTCCGACCCGAGTCACCGCGCCAAGCAGGACCGTCAGCGCGAGCGCATCCACCGCGTCGCCGAGATGCTGCTGGTGACCGCCCCGGGCGGCCTCGACCCGATCTTCGCCGCCGCGTGGAATGCCGCGGCCGACGACGACGCCCGGATGCGCGTGGTGATCGACCAGATCGCCTCCATGACCGAGGGCCGCCTCGAGCGCCTCGACAAGTCCAGCGCCGAAGTCCAGGCACACCTGGGCTAGCCCGTCGAACTCCCGCCACGCTTCTCCTGTCAGGCTCGTCGAGTAAGCGGGGGAGCGCAGCGACCCCGCGCATCGAGACCGCAGTCTCGCACGTCTTCCCTGTCAGGCTCGTCGAGTGATCTCCACCCGGGCAGGCTCGTCGAGTAAGCGGGGGAGCGTAGCGACTCCGCGCATCGAGACCAAGCAAACCCCCACCCACCCCCGCATCACCGGCCGGCCAGCACCCCACTCCGCAACTGCATCCCGCGAATCCCCGCACAGCCGGCGGCCATCACCGCCAGCACGACGATCGGTGCGACGATCCCCACCGTGGGTGCGATCACCCGCAGCAAGACCGGCAACCCGAACCCGAGGTACGTGCCGACGTAGAAGATCCCGGTGGCCAGCCCGATCCGGTCGGCGGGAGCGAAGGTCTCGACGTCGAGCAGGCCTTCGCGGAGGCAGAGCCCGTAGCCGCTGCCGAGAACGACGGACGCGGCGACGAAGGCGACCGGCGTCGGGTCGGACCCGGACGCCGCGACGATCACGAATCCGACGGCCGACAGCAAGGCGCCGCCCACTCCCGCGCGCGCACCCCAGGAGTTTCGGCGCGCGATCACCTGCACGGCCACGCCGGATCCCAGCGCGAGCACGGCGGCGACGCCCGGCACCCACGGACCGCTGAAGCTCGACATCCGCCCGGCCATCGTCACCACACTGATGGTGACCGATGCGAACACCCACAGCGACATCGGAAGGCTCGTGACCAGCGCGCGGGACAGGCTCCGCGGTCCGCGCACGGTCGAGTCGGTGACGTCGGTGCTCTCCGTGTCGGGGGTCTCCGCGACGGTGCGCCGCGAGTTCGGCACGGCGAGGCCCGCGACGACCGCCAGGAGCGAGCCGGTGACGGTGACCGCGAAGGGGGCGATCAGCGCGGCGCCGTCGGTGAACTGAGCGATGAGTCCCGACGCGAGTGGACCGACGGCGAAGCCGCTGGTGAGGACTGCGCCTGCGAACACCGTGCCGCGAGAACCGCCGACGTCGGCGCTCCACGCGGTCCCTGCGCTGACGGCCAGCCCGACGCCGAGTCCCACCGCGAACCGTCCGACGAAGACGCCGGGCTCGGTGTGCCACAGGAGCATCAGCAGATTGCCGAGTGCGGCTCCGGTCGCGCCGACGAGGACCACGGGTTTGCGTCCGACGCGGTCGGAGATCCCGCCGCCGGTCAGCAGCCCGGGGAGCAGACCGATCGCGTAGACACCGAACGCCCCTTCGAGAGCCGCGTCGCCGATTCCGTTGCGGTCGTGAAGGACCGGCATCATCGCGACGAAATGGTTGGTGGCCCAGCCGGTGGTGAACAGGAGCGCGAGCACGGTCCAGAGGTTTCGGCGGTCGGCTGTCGTCGTCATCGGCGATGCGGTTCCTCGTGGTCGGTGAGCGGTCGCTCACCAGTGTGGCATCGTGCCTATCCGAGCAGACCGCGGACGTCCTCGGCGGTGATTGCGCCGGAGAACGCGGCGCCGTCGTCGAGCAGCGCGTCGAACAGTTCGCGTTTGCGGTTCTGCAGGTCGATCACCTTCTCCTCGATAGTGCCGGTGGACACCATTCGGTAGACGGTCACCGCGCGGTGCTGGCCGATGCGGTGCGCGCGGTCGACGGCCTGATTCTCGGCGGCGGGATTCCACCAGGGATCGGTCATGAAGCAGTAGTCGGCGGCGGTGAGGTTCAATCCGAAGCCGCCGGCCTTCAAGCTGATGAGGAACACCCGGGTGCGGCCGTGGGTGAACTGCTCGATCTGCTCGCCGCGCCGGGTGATCGCGGTGGAGCCGTCCAGATAGCTGTAGGCGATCCCGGCCGCGTCGAGCCGGGCGGCGATCAGTTTCAGGAAGCCGGTGAAGCTGCTGAAGACCAACGCACTGTGGCCCTCGTCGATGAGGATGGGCAGCTGCTCGGACAGGTACTCGATCTTCGCCGAGTTCACCGCGGCGTGCTCGTCGTCCACCAGCGCCGGATGCAGACTCAACTGCCGTAGCCGGGTGAGCGCACGCAGCACCTGGATGCGGTTGCCGTCGAAGTCCTCCAAGAGCCCGAGGAGTTGCTGGCGGTCGCGGGCCAGATAGGTGTCGTACACCTTTCGATGCTTGGGCTCGAGCTCGATCGGCAGCAACTGTTCCTGCTTCTCGGGCAGGTCGACGAGCACTTGATCCTTGGTGCGGCGCAACATGATCGGCCGCAGCCGGCGTCGGAGAATCGCCAGCCGCTCGGGAGCCTGCCCGCTTTCGATGGCGTCGGCGAAGTGCTCCTTGAACAGTTTCGGTGAACTGTAGAGTCCCGGCGCCACCACCGACACCAGCGACCACAGTTCCATCACGCGGTTCTCCATCGGGGTTCCGGTGATCGCGAGCTTGAACGGGGCCTGCAGCCGCCGTGCGGCCTGGTAGGTCTTGGAGTTGTGGTTCTTGAGGAACTGCGCCTCATCGAAGATCGCACCCGTCCACGGCACCCGGGCGAAGGCGTCGTAGTCGATCCGCAGCAACGCGTAGGAGGTGACGACGATCCGGGCGTCGGCGATCCGATCGGCCAGCGGGGTCCCGACCCGCTTCTCGGTGGCGGGAACGGTCAGCATCTCGAGGCCGGGTACGAACCGGTGGATCTCGGCGGCCCAGTTGGCGATCACGCTGGTGGGCGCGACCACCAGGAACCGGGCATCGGGTCGCTCGTCCACTACGCGCTGGATCAGCGCGAGAGTCTGCACCGTCTTGCCGAGCCCCATGTCGTCGGCGAGCACGCCGCCGAGCTCGTTGTCCCAGAGGAACGTGAGCCAATCCAGGCCCTCCTGCTGGTACGGCCGCAGCCGGGCGTCGACACCCGCGGGCGGCGGTACCGAGTGCGGCGGCCTCGCCGCGGCCAGACGGGCGATGCGATCACGCCATCGGCGGAGCTGCTCGTCGACCACGCCGAGTTCGAGCAGTTCGTCCCACAGTGATGCGTTGAGGGTGTGCGTGCTGACGCGGTCGCCGTCGAGCTCGCCCATCTCCCGGGCCTCGTCGAGCCGGTCGCGCAGGGTCTGCAGCGCGGGGATGTCGAGGGCGAAGTACGTACCGTCGTCGAGCACCATGTGCGTCTCGCCGGACGCGAGGGCGGAGATGATCGTGGTGATCGGAATCTTGTGGCCGTCCACGTCGAGTGCCACGCGGAGGTCGAACCAGTCGCTGCGCGCGTCGCCGTCGCCGGAGAAGCTCAGGACCGGCGGCGCCTCGGCAGGACGGTAGTCGGGCGGCGTGCCGACCACGTCGACGCGCACCCGGCCGAGCTCGGTGATCTTCGGGACCGTCTCCGCGCACAGGATCGCCACTTCGAGCTGTGACAGCGGCACCGGAACGGTGCGCAACTCGGGAAGAGAATCGAACGCCGCCGCGACCGTGCAGCCGCCGCGGAGTTGACGCAGGACGGCGTACACCCGATTGAAGCGACGGTAGTCGGAGCGGTACTTCGGCAGCCGACGTTCGAGGAGATCGGCGGCGGCTGCCACCCAGTGGGCGCTGCTGCGGGCGACCATCTCCAGCTCGGGACGCACCTCGTCCCACATCGCGCGCTCGGCCGCCGCGTTGCGGAACCGGCCGGTCTCGGTGCCCTGCGTCGGGAACTCGTGGACCTCGCCGTCGGTCTCGTACGCCGTCGACCAGGTGGCGCACGGGTGCTCACCGGTCTCGATGCGCAGTACCGGGAACGGACCGGCGAGGTCGGCGGCCGGGAACGCTCCGGGTTCCACCACCACGGCGCGGTCGGCCTGCAGGGTCGGCAGCGCCTCGCGGAAGTCGCCGAGTTCGTCGTCGCTCACCTCCAGTGGGACCCGGCTCACCAGCAGCATCGATTCGGTGGTGGTCAGCCGGGGCAGCGGGCCGATGTACAGGACGTCGCCGACCTCCTGCGCGATGCCGTGCGCGCGGGGCCTGCCGATCGGGAACTGGAAGGCGTCCGGCGGAACGGGCCGACCGTCCACCAGCACCTCGAGCGCCACATGGACGCCGGCACGCTGAGCGGTGACGTGCAGTCGGGTGCTGAGGTGATCGCCGTACTCGACGGTCGTGCTCTTCGACGACCGCGCGTTGACGAACTCCACGCCCGCGTCGCGGGCCTCGTCGAGCAGGACCCAGATGCTCGGCGGAGCCATCAGCAGCGACATCTCGTCACCGATGGAGGCGCTCTGTCCGCTGATCGCCAGCGCCGAGGCCAATCGGGTCAGGACGTCGAGGGCCTTCTCCGGATGGCGGTCGGCGGTCTTTCCGGACAGGATCGTCTTCCAGGTGACGCGCGTCTTGACCCACCGCCCCTGCTCGCTCATGGTGAGCGGCCGGAGACGGACGGAGTCGGCGCCGCGATAGCTGCGGTGTACGGAGAACTGAAGTGCCAGTGGCAGTTCCGGACCGTCCGGGGTGTGCTCGACGGACTGCGACGACTTCGAGATCTCGTCGATCAGAGTGCGCCATCGTGAAAGCGGGAGGGCCGAGTGCGCCGACGACGACCGCCGGGCGACGGCCGTGCCTTCGGCGGTCGCGGCCATGACCAGCGCCGCGCAGTGCTTGCAGCGGATCGCGACCGGGCAGGTGCAGCTCGCGGACACCCGCGGCTTCGGGCCATCCCAGGCGGCTGTGACCTTGCACCGGTAGCGCTGCTCACCGGAGCCGAGTGAGACGCCGGTGAGGACGCCGTCGGACCAGTCGATACCGGTGATCATGCCGTTGGTGGCGTACGACCGCGCACGCTGCAGCGTCCGAGTGTCGAAGGCGCCGAGGACGGCGTCGACCTGCTCGTCGGTCCAGTCGGGGGAGGTCATCGGATCCAGCGTAGTCGGGATCGGCGGCGTGCCGCGGCGACGGTGCTTCGACGTGTGTGACCAGCACATCCGCGAAAAACAGTCACGAACGATTGTTTTTGCGCTACGGTCGCCTCACGCCGACCGCGTGTCCCCGCGATCCACTGCAAGGAGTTCTTGATGTCCGGAATGCGCCCCGACCTGTCCGGTGTCGACCCGCTGACCGTCAACCTGACGCATCGCGTCTGCGTCGGCGACCTGTTGACTCGCAGCGCCGCCCACTACGGCACGCGCACAGCCCTGGTGGACGGCGACCTCGAACTCTCGTACGCCGAACTCGAGGCACGTGCCAACGCGCTGGCGCGGGGGCTGCTCGAACGCGGTTACGAGCGGGGTGACGCCATCGCGCTGCAGTTGCAGAACAGCTGGCAGTTCGTCACGTCGTTCTTCGCACTCGCCAAGATCGGCGTGGTGGCGATGCCGCTCAATCTGCTGCTCTCGCCGTCCGACATCGCCTACCAACTCGCCGACAGCGGCGTCCGCGCCATCGTCACCGAGGATGTGTTCCTCGGAGTGCTCGAGCCGGCGGTCGCGGAGGCCTCATCGGATCGCCTCGGTGAGGTGATCGTGGCCGGCACGGCACCCGACACGGTGGCCGGGTTGCGGTCGGTGGCCTTCGACGAGGTCTTCGCCGCCGACCGGTCCGTCGTCGAGACGATCGTCGACGACCGCGACATCCTGCACTGCCTCTACACCTCCGGCACCACGTCGCGGCCCAAGGGCGTGGTGACTTCGCATGTGGCCGTGCAGATCTCGGTGCTGAGTTCGGCACTTGGCCTCGGTCTGCGGCCGGACACCCGCCCCGCGGTGCAACCGATCGTGCTGCCGCTGTTCCACGTCACGGCCCTGGATGCGCTGCTGCTGCCGTCGTTGACCGTCGGCGCTACGGTGGTGCTGCTGCGCGGCTTCGACCCCGCCGCGCTCGCCGAGGTGTTCACCCGGCGTGCGGTGACGCACCTGACGATGCTCCCGATGATGTGGGCCGCTCTCCTGCAGCAGCCCGCGCTGGCGGAGGGGGACACCGACAGCCTCGTCACCGGGCTGTACGCGATGGCGCCGATGCCCGCCGAACTGCTCGCGGCGCTGCGGTCGAGGTTCCCCAACGCCGCGATCATCCTCGGCTCGGGGCAGACCGAGACCACGCCGGCCTCGGAGCTGCAGTGGTCGGGCCACCAGGGTGTCAAGGACGCCTCGTGGGGGCCGGCGACGGTCAGCACCGACATCGCCATCATGGGCGGCGACGGCACCCTCCTGCCGACCGGTCAGGAGGGCGAGATCGTCTATCGCGCACCGCAACTCATGGAGGGTTACTGGAACAACCGCGACGCGAACACTGAAGCCTTCGCGCATGGCTGGTTCCACGGCGGCGACATCGGCTATCTCGACGACGAGGCCGTCGTGTGGTTCACCGACCGCGCCAAGGACATCATCAAATCCGGCGGCGAGAACGTCTCGTCGGTGGAAGTGGAACGGGTGCTGCTCGGACACGAGTCGGTCGCCGAAGTCGCGGTGGTCGGCGTGCCCGACGAACACTGGGGTGAGGCGGTGACCGCGTTCGTCGTGCTCAGTGAGCCGGCCGACTCCGGTGAGACGCGGTCGGAGGAGATTCAGTCGTGGGCGCGCGAGCGCCTCGCCGGATTCAAGGCGCCCAAGAGCGTGGTCGTGGTGGACGCTCTCCCCAAGACGGCGACCGGCAAGATTCAGAAGCACCTCATGCGCTCACGGTGAGCTGCCGGAAGGTGGGTCAGCCGGCGTCGTACTCGTCCCAGAATCGCTGGCGGAGGCGGAAGCGGACGGGCTCGTCGACGGTGTAGCGCTCCATCGCCTCCGAGGCGTCGAGCAGGAGGGCGCGATCGATGTCGCGCGGGATGGAGGGTCGTGCGCGCTCGAGCTCCGCGGTCTCCTGCGGGGTGGCGCTCTTGCGGAAGGCTGCCAGCACGCGGCCGACCACGTCGCCGATGATCTGCTCCTGCTCGGCGTCGTCGAACTCCGGCATCACGTGTGCCACCGATCCGGTGGTGGAACTGTAGGCCAGCACGCCCGTCGGTGCGGGCGGGGGAGTGGCGCGTGCGGCCACCGACGCGGCGGCGGCGTCGAGCGGTGTGCGCGCGGCGGGTTTGGGTGCGACCGGCCCGGGTTTGGCGGTGACCGGCGCCGACGGCTTCGGGGCGGGCTGGCGATCCACGCTGAGAACGGAACGGTCGATCGCGGGTCCGTCGATCCGGTGCAGGTCGTCCGCGGCGCGGATCAGGTGCCTGCTGACGCCGTGCGACTTGCCGTCGGCGTTCGGCACCGCCAGCAGGATCACCTGCACGCCGTGTACCTGTGCTTCTTCGACGGCCTCGGTCAGGTCGTCGTCGCCGGAGACGAGGAAGAAGACGTCGGAGGTGCTGTTGCGGGCGTGCGCGACGAGATCGAGGCCGATGCGGAGGTCGACGCCCTTCTGCTCGCCGTTGACGCCGAAGCGGCCGAGTCGGAGCTTCACCTTGGCCAGTTCGCCGATGCGTTGCTGTGTGGCATTGGGAACGCCGTTGTCGGCGGAGTCGTACCAGTGCACCCGCAGCGTCGGGAGGCCGGAGAGGTGTTCGGCGGTGTCGACCAGTGTGTCGATCAGACGCGAGTACTCGACGTTGATGCTGCCGCGCAACGATGTTCCGGCGACGCGAGTGGCGGCCGACGCGAGGAGGTATCCGGTGTCTATGTACAAGCTGCATGTCGGGCGCATGGTTCGACTATCGCAGGGCCGGAGACGGTCCACCGGCCGAAACGCCGCCCTTGTTACCTCGGAGTAATCACGGGGCCCTGCTGAAATCAGTCCGCACAGTGCCGCGCGGGGTGAATCTTCCCTCGGCATTGGTTGTGCGAACTGATTTCAGCAGGGCTCCGCGGCGACTAGCGTCCCAGGCAGAGCGAAAGGACCAGCCATGCTCACCTCGGACCTCCGTCGCGTCCTCGACGGCGCCCCGATCGCCCACGTCGCCACCGTCTCTCCCGACGGCTCACCGCACGTCGTCCCGGTCTTCGTCGGGACCGACGGCGATCGCATCGTCGTCTTCACCGGCCCTGGCTCGGTGAAGGCGCGCAACTTGCGGCGCGATCCGCGCGTCGCGCTCTCGATCGCCACCGCCGACGATCCGTTCACGCCGGTGACGGTCCGCGGTCGAGTGGTGGACTGGATCGACGGCGACGCCGGCTGGGAGATCGTCGACCGCGTCGCGGCCAAGTACATCCCGGTACCCTACCCGCGCGAGGACCCGAGGGTGGTCGCGGTGATCGAACCGACGGTGCAGAAGGTCGGAATGGGTTGAGCGTTGTCGTCACAGCTCACGTTCGTCGAGTAGGCCGACGCCACCTCTAGGCCCGCCGAGCATCCCCGCTCCACTTTCTAGGCCCGCCGAGCAGGCCGACGTCACCCCCAAGGCCGGTCGAGTAGCCCAGCGAACGCAGTGAGCCGGGCGTATCGAGACGATCACCAACCCGCCACGCCCCTTCACTCCGACTCCGACTGCCCCTCCAGTGCCGCCAACGCTCGCCGAGCCGCTTCCAGCTCCCGGCTCAGCTCCTCGACCCGCCGCTGAGCCTCCTCCCGCGCCGCGTTCAGCACCGACGACGCCGCTCCCAACGCGGCGTCGTCACCGAGTTCGCGCATCGCAGACTCGACGGAGTCAGCAGCGACACTGCGCGACCGCGTGGGCTTGCGTCCGCCCCGGGTCACCGATACCGACCATTCGTTGTCGGCCGAACCGAAGACCGTCACCGTCACCGACGACGGTGCCTTCTTGCCCGCCGCGCGCTTCGCCGGCCTGGCCGCAGTCTTCAGCGCCGCCGCGGTAGCTCGTGTCTGAGCCGCCGCTGCGTCGGTCTTCGGTGCTGCGGCCGGTCTCGGCTGAGCGGCCTTCTTCGCTGCCGCGGGCTTCGCGACCTTCGCCGCCTTCGCCGGTTGAGGTGGTGCGTCCTTGGTCATCCGCAGTTCATCGGCTTCGTAGGGGAGTTCGTCGTCGACGCCGCGCGGTTTGATGGTCAGCGTCGTCCCGGCGATCGCGATCACGCGCGCCGAGGCGCCGGGCGCGAGGCCGAGGCTGGGTGTGCCCTCGCGCAGATACACCGTGGCGCGTCGCCCCTCGGCCAATGCCGAGTTCAGGGAGGCGAGGTCGTCAGCGGTCAGAGACTCCGATGCCAAGCGGCGGCGCGGGGGCATGGCGGGCCTTTCTCCTCGTTCAGATGCGGCTGTGAACACTGTGCCACAGCCGGACGACATGTTCGCACAGATGTGCGATCCGGTGCGTCGGTGGGCCCGCTGCTCAGTGACATGGACGGGGGATGCGGCGAGGTGTCGGCGATGCCACTGCGGATGGTGTCACCTCGTGTCCTGCAGGGTCGAAGGGGAGTGGGTACCGTCGGAAGTGTCGTCCAAACGAGTGGCGACGAAGTGTGGAAGATGCAGATCCATCCGCTATTCAAGGAGGACAGATGAGCTTTTCCGACGATGCACAGAACAAGGCTGAAGACCTGAAGGGCCGGGCGAAGGAAGCCGTCGGCGCTGCGACCGACGATGACCAGTTGCGTACCGAGGGGCAGACCGACCAGGGGAAGTCTGCCGCCAAGGAGAAGGTCACCGAGGTTGCGGACAAGGTCAAGGAAGGCGTCGACGCCGTGAAAGACAAGTTGACCGGCCGCTGACCGTACCGACCGGAGCGGCCCGCCACCCGAGAGTTCGGGTGGCGGGCCGCTGTCGTTCAGCAGGGGTCCGTGTTCACCATTGCTGGTGCAGGTCCTGGTCGCGTCCGATGACGCGCGCCTGAGCCACCACGCCCGCGATGACGAGCACGATGTAGGCGGCGTACCACCACCAGTGATGGCCGATGGTGGATGTGACGCTCGCCCGCGAGAAGTCGTCGAGCGCGATCGTCGACGTCAGAAGCATGAGCCCGCCGACGATCGCCGTGGCGCCGCCGAGTGCGCTGAGCACCACGAGCAGTAGCGCCGGCAGATTCAGCGCGATGGCAGCGACCGCCAGGAGGATGCCGACGAGCACGCCGACCACGATGATGACCCAGTTCCAGGTCACTCCGATGGCGGCCATCAGTGCGGTGCCCAGGACGAAACCGATGGAGGCCATCGCCAGCGTCACCGCCACCGCGTAGTACAGGTACGCCAGGAGTGCGAAGAGGATCGCGACCGCGATGCCGACGATCCATCCGACCGCGCTTGAGAAGAAGCCGTCTCCGGTGACGGCGGAGACGAGCCCCGCACCGAGATTGAGGCCGACGAAGGCGCCCCACACTGCGATGACGACGCGCATCGCCACCACGCCTCGGAAGCAGAACAGAATGCCGATGATGATGGCGATGAAGCCGATCAGGATGCTGGACATGGCGTAAGCGTAGTGCGCGCTTCGTGTCCGAATGGGCGGCTTCGCCTGGCGAGGGTGAAGTGCGTACGTTCGCAGCGCGCCGCGGCCGCCGGTTCTGGTCAGCCCTCGTCCGTTGTCTCCACGACCTGCGTCACCCTGGCAGTGACCTCGGTGTCGCTCGACGGTGTTTCGACCGATGTGCTCTGGTCGATGGTCACCTGTGTGCCCACCATCGTGAACTTGTCGAGGATCGGATCCTCGCCGCCGTCGATCTCGTAGAGGACTTTGAAACTACGGTCCGTGAGGACGCTGGAAGCACCTTTGAAGGTCGGCTCGAGAGAGACCGTGACGAGGCAGCCGGCGGAACCGAAACACTTCTTCTCCTCTGTCAGGACGGAGAGACTGAAGTCGGCTGCCGTGACCGGGACGGTCGAGACCCCAGTCGTCGGCGGGTAGCTGTATTCGGGCGATGCCGCGGTCTCGGTCCCGGAGGTCGCGGACTCGTCCGACCCGATCGCGTATCCCACTGCACCCGAGCCGACTGCGATGAACACCGCTGCGACGATCGCGAACAGAATCCGGCCACGCTTACGCGGGCGCTTCGGCGCGGCAGCGCTTTCGGGTGGTGCAAGGGTTCCCGGCGGTGTCGCGAATGGACTCGTGGGCGGGGGATACCCGGCGGCGGCGAAATGATGTTCGCCGGTCGGCGGGACTGGTCTGCCCGTGGGACCGTCGTTGCCCGCGTCGTGTTCGTTCATTTCCTCGTCCTTCGTTCTGTCTGTTTTGCGATGGTTCCGAGAACGTACGACTGAGCTACGACAAGAATCTGATCGCTGCACGTCCCGCGCGCCGACGTCTGCGGCGGTCGTATGACGATCAGCGCTGGTGACAGGCGGTCGGTGTGGTCCGTTCGGGTGGATCTCGATTGCGCGCTCTCGCGCCCCGATCGACTCAGGAGCGGGAACTCTGCGGCGTACCTGCGGCCGTACGCTGGACGAGTGCACGGCGAATACAAAGTTCCTGGTGGCAAGTTGGTGGTGGTCGACGTTGACGTCGAGGATGGGAGGCTCTCGCGGGTATCGCTGTCGGGCGACTTCTTCCTCGAACCGGACGACGCTCTCGACGTCATCACCGAGGCCGTCACCGGTGCGCCCGTGACGGCCGATGCGTCCGATTTGGGCGCGCTCATTCAAGCGGCACTGACCGCTGACGTCTCGATGGTCGGCTTCACGCCCGACTCGGTCGGTATTGCGATCCGTCGTGCGCTCGGTCATGCCACGAGTTGGCACGACCACACCTTCGACGTCGTCGAACCGGTCGTCATGGCGCCCGCGATGCACGTCGCGCTCGACGAGGTGCTCCTGCGGGAGGTGGCGGCGGGGACTCGCCCGCCGACCTTGCGCTTCTGGGACTGGGACTCGCCGCTCGTCGTGATCGGCTCGTTCCAGTCGGTCCGCAACGAGGTCGACGAGGAGTCCGCCGCCCGCCACGGCATCGGGATCGTCCGGCGCATATCCGGTGGCGGCGCGATGTTCATGGAGCCGGGTAACTGCATCACGTACTCGCTCGTCGTGCCGACATCGCTGGTGGACGGACTCAGCTTCGAGCGGTCGTACGAGTTCCTCGACCAGTGGGTGATGGGCGCCCTCGCCGATGTCGGCGTCAACGCCCGCTACGTCCCGATCAACGACATCGTCTCCGACCACGGCAAGATCGGCGGCGCCGCGCAGAAGCGCATCGTCGCCGGCGCGGTGCTGCACCACGTCACGATGTCGTACGACATCGACGCCGACAAGATGACCGAGGTCCTGCGGATCGGGCGAGAGAAGATCTCCGACAAGGGGATCACCAGCTCCGGCAAGCGCGTGGATCCGATGCGGTCGCAGACGGGGATGACGCGTGCAGCGATCATCGAGGCGTTCTTAGATCACTTCCGCGGGCGGTACCGGACGCGGGAGGCCGGGTACACGGATACGGAACTGGCGGCCGCGCAGGAGTTGGTCGACGAGAAGTTCAGCAGTCAGGAGTGGACGTACCGGGTGCCGTAGTCCGAACGCTCGACGGTTGCCTGGCCCGCGCGATAATCGTTCGTTTCTGTCGGAGTCTCGTGCCACAGTGCCAGGCATGAGCAATTTCGAACGTATCGACTCATTTCGCGGGTCGAACTTCTTCTTGTCGAACTTCTTTGAGGACGAGTTCACGGTTCCGACCCTCGGGACCGTTCCGTCGTCAGAGCATGCGTTCAACGCATTGAAGACGCGGGATCCGAACGAGCAGGAGTACGTCTTGTCGGCGAGTAGTCCGGGGGAGGCGAAGCGCCGCGGGCGGTCCGTCACGCTTCGGGATGACTGGGATGTCGGTGGGCGTGTTCGCGCAATGCAAGTCGTCCTCCAGTACAAGTTCGGATCCCGACGGATGCGCGAGCTTCTGCTCGGAACCGGCACCGCCGCTCTGGTCGAAGGCAACTCTCACCACGACAACTTCTGGGGTGATTGCCGGTGCGGTGGGCGTAGATGTGCGGCGCCCGGCGTCAATGCCCTCGGAGAACTGCTGATGGCTGAGCGTGCGAAGGACGGTCGCCTGAGATGAGTGGACACGAAAGTGCACTCAATCGTTGCTCGGTGACTGATGCGTGGATACGCGCGTCAATGACGGTGGACATTCGAACTGTCGTGGCCTCAACACGATCACCGCGATCAGGTCGATCGCTGACGCGGGTCGGATCGGGATCGCGAACGTAGGAGGGTAGACCGTTGTCGTCGACGATCGACTGCACCGTGGCTCCGGACTATCCGCACTCGCCAGGGTTCGAGCCGTGACGCCGTCACTCAGGCATGCTGCAGACCGCCTGCTCCGGACCGCTATCGGTGACGGTAACGGTTCCGTCGAGTCGGATGCGACAGTGCTGCGAAGTCGATCCTCTAACAGCGATGTACATGCTCCTCGAACTCTCCGGAGTCACATTGATCGACGTTGAATATCGGCCTACAGCATTTGAGTATGTCAGTGCGTATGTTTGCCATTCTCCGGGTGCGTAGGCGATCTGCACGTTGGGTGTATCGGCCTCGACCGTGAGGAGAGCTTCTGAACCGGGGGCTCGGCAGTGGAACTGGCCGCTGGTGATCGGTGGACTCGGAGCGAGGCGTTGCGGTCGGTCGCGTGCGCAGGGCCGTCTCGGCTACGTCGTCCGCTTGGGTCGGAGTCGACGATTCGTCACCGAACGCGCCTTCGCAAGTGATCATCCAGCGGCCGTTCAATCGAACCCAGTGCTGTGTCTCGGTCTCACCAGCTGACTCTGTGACCACAGTGCCTTTGTCGCCGGACTCGTTCACCGAGATGATCCGACTAGGTGCGGACGGAGTGGCGGGATCACCTTCAGATCCGGCGAACGCTTCGACGAAGGCGTTGATCATCGCTGCGCACGACGGCTCGGCCCAGTACTCGACGAATTTCTTTTGCGCGATCGGCGACGATCCCGCAGCCTCGATGGCATCTCCCTCCTTGTCCATACGTTCTGCCGCGCTGCGCAGCGACTCGGGCTTCGGCGCGAAGATCTGTTGCACGGCCGACTGCGCGGAAGTGTCGGAGCCTCGTTGTCCGAGCATCAGGCCGACGCCGGCGGAGATTGCCAATAGGAGAACCGTTGCGACACCTGCGAGGATCCAGATGAGTCGTCGTGAGGATCGCGCTGGCATCGACGACGTCGGGAAGTCATCGTGAATCGCCCCGGGTTTCGTGGAGGCTCGGTTAGTTGGATCCGACCTCGGTGAGGACCGGATTCTGACGGTAGTGCTTCGTGGGTTGTGATGCCCAGTGGTTGGCCTCGAATTCAGCTGGCGGGACGAGCCCGATCTCGCCGTGAAGCCGTCGGTGGTTGAACCAGTCGACGTATTCAGCGACCGCGATCTCGATGTCACCGACGTTCTTCCAGCCGCCCTTGGGCCGCATGACGGGGTTGCGGATGCACTCAGCCTTGAACAGCGAGTTGAGCGCCTCGGCCATGGCGTTGTCGTAGCTGTCGCCCTTCGACCCGACGGATGCGACGGCGTTGGCCTCGGCGAGCCGCTCGGTGTAGCGAATCGCTCGATACTGGACTCCTCTGTCGCTGTGGTGGATAAGGCCAGTGAGGTCCTGGTCGGCGCGCTGCCGGGCCCACAGCCCCATGTCGAGGGCGTCCAAAGCGAGGTCAGTGCGAAGCGAGGTCGACACCTGCCAGCCGACGATCATCCGGCTGAACACATCTAGGACGAACCCGACGTAGGCCCACCCGGCGTGTGTTCTGACGTAGGTCAGATCGGCCACCCACAGCTGGTTCGGTGCAGTGGCGACGAACTTCCTGTCGACGAGGTCTTCCGGACGTTCGGTCTCGGCGTCGGCGCCGATGGTGGTCTTGCGGGTCTTCTCCCGACCGATGCCACGTAGGCTCATCCTTCATCAGTCGCTCGACGGTGCACCTGGCGACCTTGAGGCCCTCGCGGTTGAGCTCGGCGTGAATCTTGCGGGCGCCATAGACGCCGAGGTTGGCCTTGTGAGCATGCCGGATATCGATGACCAGCTCAGCGTCTCGTACCGCACGTGCCGAGGGTGGCCGCTTCTTAGCGGCGTAGTAGGTGCTCGGGGCGATCTGCACGCCGGCGTCCTTCACCACAGCGCAGATCGGCTCGACCCCGAACCGGTCGCGGTGCTGATCGATATAGTCGACCAGCACCGCGGTGGGTACCTCTACTTGATCTTGCGGTCGAGCTCCGCTGCCGCGAAAAACGCCGCAGATGTCTTCAATATCTCGTTCGCCCGACGCAGTTCGCGGACCTCGCGCTCGAGCTCGGCCAGCCGCTGCGCGTCGTCGGTCGTGGTACCCGGCCGAACACCGCCGTCGATCTCGGCCTGACGGACCCAATTCCGAAGCGCTTCGGGATGAACCCCGAGCTGATCGGCGACCCGCTTGATCGCCCCACGAGCGGACTCGGGGTCCTTCCTGGCGTCCATCGCCATCCGCGTCGCCCGCTGCTGGAGCTCAACGCTGTACTTCCCCGGTCCTGCCATGACTCTCATCATCCTTCCCAGGATTGAGAGCCTCCATCAGACCCGGGGCGATTCAGTACGTCCTTCTCAGTTGTGCCAGGTCGCGGAGTCGGGGCCGGGCCAGATATCGGTGAGCCTGTCGACCAGCCACTGTCCGCGGTCGTCGATCGCTGCGGTGTCCCAGCTTTCCTGCTCGGCCAGCCAGGCGTTGAGCAGCAGCCGGCTGTGCCGGTTCAGGGCAGCACGCTTGGTGGCCCAGGGAGCGTTCGACATGGCCGAGTTCAGTGATCCGGCGACGATCGTGAGGTTCCCGAGCCGGTGGACGCGGGCGTCTCGGGCCGTGGTGATCGCCTCGTGGTCCGTGCTGCTCGTATCCGCGTCGACCGGCCAATGCTGGTCCCACTGCTGGGGCATCAGGTGTTCGAGGGAGAGGTCCGAAACCTGTGCCACGACATCGGTCTTGCGCGAGTCCAGGCTCGATTCGACTGCGGAGAACGCCATGATCAGACGCTTGCGGCTGATGTAGTCGTAGACGTCGCGGGTTCGCAGAAAGGTGGAGAACTCGCCGTCACCGGGCCAGCGGGTCGCGTATCCCTCGCCTGCTGCGAGGACGGCGAGGAGTGCGGTGTCGGCGTGGGCCGGGTCCGCCTTGATGGCCGCGATCATCCGGGGCACGATGCGGTTGTAGTTCTGGGTGGTCAACCGCATGAGTGCCCGCCGCGCGAGGAAGGACTCCAGGATGCGGAGCGCACGTCGACGAACATTCAGGGTGATCTCGGGGGTGCGAAACAGGAGCAGGACCACGGGTAACGCAGTTCCTGCTCCCAGCGGTTCGAGTCGCGCGATGAAGTCGCCTTCGACGGTTCCTGTTTGGAAGTCGTCGAAGGACCGCATGACGGCGGCGTCTTTGCAGAGCTCACGGAGCAGTGCCTCGGCGTCGATGCCGGGTTGCAAGATGCTCTGCCGGAACGTTGCGAAGAGTTCGGTGGCGGGGATGACGCGTTCGAGCTTCATCGCGAGCCAGTGCATCAGGAAGTGTTCTCCGACAGGGCGGTTCAAACGCCCCTGCCGGCGAACGGCACGCCAGTAGTCGTCCTCCAGGGCGGGCTTCCACAGGTTGTCGTACAGGTCGTCGGTGTCGCGGTGTTGACGCGACGCCTCCCGGAAGACGGCGTTCTTCACCAGGTCGAGGGCGAGGAGCGGCGTGCCGCGAGCATTGAGTGTCTCGAAGATGACCTGGGCGTTGTCGTTGGGCTCCAACGTGATCGAGACGACCTTGAGGAGGTCGCTCAAGGTGATCCGAAGACGTTCTGCGCGGTCGAACAGCGCGCCGTCCTCGGCCGGAGTGTCGTCGTCCGCGCCGGACAGATACTCGGCAACGCGGTCGACGAAGTAGTCGTACGCCTCGTCGATCCGATTGTTCGGATCGTCCTCGCGGTCGTCGGTGGGGCCCGCTGGCGCCATGACCGCGGCGAACGAGTCGCGATTGGCGTTGGTCGGCCAGACCTTGAAGCGTTCGATCCCCTTGGACTTGCGCTCGTTGTTGGAGATCAGGTCACGCAGGAGGGCGGCGTCGTCGTCGGCGCCGGCCATGCTCATCGCATTGGCCGCGGCAGCGATGAGCAGCTGCATGGTGGTCAGTCGCTGCTGTCCGTCGATCACTGTGTACTGCGGGATCTTTCCCGGTGCCGTCGGTTCCTGGTCGAGGACGATCGCACCGAGGAAGTGGGTGGGGAAAGACGCGTCGCCGGACTCCTGGTGCCCGAGGAGCGCGCTCACGTCATCCCACAGCGGTGCCAGTTGCTCGTCTTCAGTCCACACGTACGGGCGCTGGTAGAGCGGGACGATGTAGCGGACGTCGCGCTCGAACAACTGTTGAACGGTGTGGGTTTCGGGCTTCACTGGCTCAGGCCTCCGTATCGTGTGGTGCTTCAGGTGAGTTTGCAGGATGCGACACAGCGAACTCTCGGTTCGGACACGTTGGTCGCGGGCTTCCGGGACGATTGCCGGAGCCGGTGCCGGTGGTGACGAGCTCCGGCTGTGGACGCTGGTGGAACCTGCTGGAGAGGCGTTCGAACGCGGCGGCCTGGTGGCCGTAGGGGGTGAATCCCGTTGGCCACCAGTCCAGCTGCATCCTCCAGTTCCCACCCGCCGGGGCGAACGGCAGGCGCAGGCGCACGTAGGTGCCCTTGAGCATGCCAGTGTCGGGCTGGCCAACGAAGTCCGACAGGGCGCCCTGGGCGTCGGGGTCGGTGAGGGCGAACGTGGTCGCGAGGTAGTCGGTCAGGCCTTCTCGGATGTGGTTGGCCTGGATTGTTGGAAGTAGGACCCCCACAGCTGTTGCCGCCCTTCTCTACGATGTCCCGCAAGTCGAGCATGCCCTATAGGAAGTGTCCGTCCGGCATTGGGATCAGCCACAGTTCCGGGACAGGTGCCAACTCAGACATTATTATTGACGACGAACGCTGCTCCACTTGTTGGCCCTCTGAACGAGCGCGTTCCGCATGACGGTCTCGTCAACGGCTAGATAGCGCTGGGTAGTTGCCAGCGAAGCGTGTCCGAGGATTACCTGTACGAGCCGCACGTCGTGAGTCTCGTTGTGGAGCTCAGTTGCGCACAGGTGGCGGAGCTGATGCATGGTTGTTCCGTCTCCGAGTGCGCGTGAGACAAGAGTCCCGACCCAGTGCGCTGAAAGGTGGCTGCCTGACGGGCCCGGAAAGAGGAACCCTTTATCCGCGCTCCGGAGTGCGGACGCCAGATCATCGGGCACAGGCAGGACCCGTTGCCTCATGCCTTTGCCGTGGACGATGATCGACCACCCGTTCGCGCCGTCAGTTACGACAAGGACTCCGAATCACATTGGCTGTCGGTTCTGTATGCCTTGCTCGAGGGGGCATCGGAAGCTCTTGAGATCAGTAGGGATGACATCGACGGCACTCTCTCGTGGAGCAAAGACGGCAAACGCAGCATCGTTTTGTTCGATACGGTGCCCGGGGGAGCGGGCGCGTCGAAGAAGATCGCCGAGAACCTGCAGCGGGTCGTCAGGTTCGCGGTGGATCGCGTGAGTCGGTGCGACTGTGGTGAGGAGACATCGTGTTACGGCTGTCTGCGGTCGTACCGCAACGACCGGCATCACGATCGTCTTTCGCGCGCCGGAGCTCTGGCGATATTCAACGAGCTGAGGATTGAAGGCGTCCGAGACGCGGTTGACGGACCGTGGGGACAGACTCTCACGCACACGTCGAGTTCCGTGATTGAGCTGTTTGCTGAGCTTGCCACGCTTGGCGTCGCCAAGCCTCAGATCGGAATCGACATCGGTGAGTACTACTGGCCTGCCGAGGCCTTGTGGACGGAGTCGCGGGTCGTCCTCGTCGAGGGTGAAGATGATGATCGTGACGCGGCGTTGGCCGCCGACGGATACAAGGTGTATCGCGTGGCGGATACCGTCGCCGACCAATTAGCCGAAGCGGTTGGAAACACGGTCTGATCGCACGGCATCGGCCGGGCACGATGAGTGACAACGGGCGAGCCACGTGATGCCTTTGCTGTACTTGGACTTCGTGGCCAGACATTCGTGGCCTTCTTCCGGAAGATGGTATCGCTTCCGGAAGAAGGCCACGAGGGGACGAGTACTACCCCTTCAACCGATCCAGCGCCGCACTCAACCGCTCGACCGTCCCGTCCACGTCTGTCAGCTTGTCGACGCCGAACAGTCCGATGCGAAGCGACGAGTAGTTCTCGCCCTCGCCGCACTGCAGCGGGACGCCGGCGGCGATCTGCAGACCGACCTCCTTGAACGCGGCGCCGGTCTTGCGGGTGGCGTCGTCGGTGAAGGCGACGACGACGGTCGCGGCGTCGAAGCCTTCGGCGGCGACAGACGGCATGCCGTTCGCGGCGAGCAGCTTGCGAACCCGGCTGCCCAGGTCGAGCTGACGGCTGCGCAGTTCCTCAGCGCCGAGGTCGACGGTCTCGCGCATGAGCTCGACGTTGTGCGCGAGCGAATCGGTCGGCATCGTCGCGTGGTACGGGGCCTGGCCGTCGACGTACGAGTCACTGATCGAGAGCCACTTGCGCAAGTCCATCGCGAAGCTGGTGGACGTCGAATTGAGGACGGCGTCGCGGCCGCGTTCGCGCAGCATGACGTAGCCGGCACACGGGGTGCCGCTCCAGCCCTTCTGCGGCGCGGTGAGGAGGACGTCGACGTCGATGGTGGCCATGTCGACCCACAGCGCACCGGAGGCGACGCAGTCGAGGACGAACAGTCCGCCCACCTCGTGAACCGCCGCGGCGAGAGTCGTCAGGTAGTCGTCGGGCAGCAGAATGCCGGACGCGGTCTCCACGTGGGGAGCGAAGACCACCTCGGGGCGCTGTTCGCGCACCGCGGCCACCACTTCGTCGATCGGCGCCGGAGCCCACGCGGCTTGGTGGGCGTCGCTGACCGGACGCGCCTGGCACACCGTGACCTGATCGGTGATGCCACCGGTCTCAAGGATCTGCGACCACCGGTACGAGAACAGGCCGTTGCGCACGACGAGCACGCGGCGCCCGGTCGCGAGCTGACGCGCCACCGCCTCCATGCCATAGGTGCCGCCGCCGGGAACGACAGCGACGCTGCCAGCGTGGTAGGTGGTGCGCAGGATGCCGAGGAGACCCTGCATGACGCCGATGAACCGCTTGGACATGTGGTTCAGGGAACGGTCGGTGAACACGACCGAGTACTCGAGCAGGCCGTCTGGATCGATGTCGTCATGAGGAAGAGTCACCTGACCAGGTTCTCATGACGTGGTCGGTTCGGTGTGCCGGGCCTGCGGATACAGTGACGCGGCCGACACCGACAGTCGTGCGGCCCGCAGAGAAGTGGGCGAGTACGCTATCCGCAGGCTCTGACACCTCTCGGCAATCCGAGGGCGGCTGCGGCGGAACCGAACCGGAGGTTCCGTCCGGGAAGTCGGTGCCACGATCCTCCAGTTCGAGTGAGATGCCTTACTTGCCTTACTTAAGGGCTTAACTATAGGACTGGGGTCTGACATTCGTCCGTTCGATCGACAGGTCTGGGGAGCTGTCGTCCTGGTGTACCGCGGGTGGTGACACCCGTGCCCCGATCACTTCGCCGATCGCTCGGCCCAGTCGCTCGACCGACTCCGGGTTGACCGCGAAGTGTCTGTCGAGCAGGACGTCGTTGCGGATCGCCACCGTGATCGCCTGGACACGCTGGTCGTTTCCGTACTGTGTCTGGGGCACGTACCGCCGCGGCTGCGGTATGTCGGGTCCGGCGGAGACCAACTCACCGAACGCGATGACCGCCGCATCGAGAAGCGCCGCCGGAGTGTGTGAAAAGTCGATGCCGCGACAGGCCTCGGGGTGTGGCTGCTGCTGGTCGTCGACCGGAGTCGACTCGTTCGGGTACGAACAGATGTCGACGATCACCGCGCAGCCGGTCGCGGTCAACCGCTCTTCGATCAGATCGGTCACCAGCCAGGCGTAGGGCTGGATGTGGTCGATCGGGTCCGCATCACCGGGCGGACGTGGTGCTTCTGGTAGCGGCGAGAGGTCGTTCACGATCAGGTGCGGACGAACCGCCGCGTGCGTCCGCGCGCACTTGGCCACCGATTCGGTTGCGGCGTCCAGGGACTCGAGTGGGATCGACGGTGCGATGGAGTGCGGCCGTGCGAGCTGAGCACGGCGGGCGACATGAAGCAGGACCGGCGAGTCGGGGTCGCCGTTGAGAATCGTTGCGCGAGGGGGCATGTTGGTCCTTCACACGTAGTGGCGCCGACGAACGGCACGTCCCCGCCCATGCGGCAACGTGACAGACAAGCACGGGCCTACGACAATCCGGATCCTCGATCTACACATGGCGGTCGGCTCAGGGTTGGCGGAAGTTCTCGCGATCATTCATGTCAGACCCTCCGGATAACATCGAATGCAAGTTCGATTCGAACGGAGGGGGATCAATGAACATCAAGGTCAGAGGTGATTCGGGATCCGCGTCGGCGGGCTCGTCGGTGGTGGTCGACGAGGGTGCGATCGTGATTCGGATCGGTCGTCCGGGAGCTACGGGAGAGTCGGCGGACTGCACCTCGCGGGCCGATCGTGCTGCTCTGCTCGGGTTCGCGGCGCGGGCGGACTGCTACCAGGGGCTGGTGTTGTGGCATCGCTACGAAGCGGTGCATGCACTGCTGCTAGCCAAGCAGGCTGAGTCCGATGGCCCGGCCGGCGGTGTCGAGTCGGGTGCCGACGCGTACACGCGGCTCTACGATCCGCTGTGCCAGGTCGCGGCGTCGTATGCGACGGTGGCGGGGGTGAGGCAGTGCACGGCCGAGCACTTCGTGGAGGCCGCAGTGGCGTGCATGGAGCGGATTCCGGCGGTGGGCCGGTTGATGCGTGACGGCCTGATCTGCCCGGCGTGGTTTCGTCGGGTGGTCGAGCAGACGGCGCTCGTCGACGATTCGGATCTGCTGGCGTTCATCGACGCCGAGATCGCGCACACGCTGTCCGTGGTGGGCAAGCTGTCGGCTGGCCGGGTGGAGGCTCTGGTGAGTTCGATTGTGGCTGAACATGATCCGGATGCGGTGACGCTGACCCGCGAGCAGGTGAAGCTCGCCAAGCAGGTGCGGGTGAACCCGCTCGGCGAGGGCGTGTCCGAGGTGATCGTGACGGCGTCGACCGAGGACGCGATGGTCGTGAAAGACGTGCTGGACGCGGTGATCGCCGGAGTGTGCTCGCACGATCCGCGGACTCGCGGTGAGCGTCGGTCGGCGGCAGCCGTCGCGCGTCTGGCGGGGACCGACTTCGTGTGCGAGTGCGGTCGGGACGATTGCACCGCCGAATTGTCGACGGAGGCGATTGCGTCGCGGTGCGCACGGGTTGTGCTGCACGTTGTGGTTCGCAAGGAGACTCTCGGAGGGGAGTCCGACACCCCGGCCTATCTTGACGGGTACGGTCCGATCTCCGCCGAGCACGCGCGGGAGCTGGCGGCTCGTCCGGACGCGGTTCGGCGAGAGGTGGATCTCGATGAGCTCGTCGGTCATCAGGCGCAGCCCGGCAACGCCTATCGGCCGACTGCGGCAGTGGATGCGGCGATGCGGGGTCTGTTCGGTACCTGCTCGTGGCCGGGATGTGAGCGGGCGGCGTGGAAGTCGGACCTGGACCACGTGTGCGAGTTCAACCACGCCGATCCGACTGCCGGCGGCCCGACGTGCGTGTGCAACCTGAATCCGAAGTGCCGCTTCCATCATGGTCTGAAGACGTTCGTCGGCGGATGGGTCGACGATCAGGTCGTGGACGCGAACGGTGTGATCTGGACTGAGGTCACCACGCCGGAGGGGTTCACGGTACGTCAGCGGGCGTTGAACATGTGGCTCCTGCCGGAGCTCGGCCACCTCACTTGCAGACACCCGGCGCCGACACGCCCAGGATCCGGACACGCCGGTGTTGCACCGGAACGACCGCGTACGCGAGTGGAGGCCAAGCA
Source organism: Gordonia cholesterolivorans (assembly GCF_039531975.1). Lineage (NCBI taxonomy): Bacteria > Bacillati > Actinomycetota > Actinomycetes > Mycobacteriales > Gordoniaceae > Gordonia > Gordonia cholesterolivorans. The sequence goes on from NZ_BAAARB010000005.1 coordinate 78,677, forward strand.
TCAGTACCGGATGCGGCGGCGGGCGGCGAATCGTCGAGCTCGTGAGGTCGTGGAGGCTGTGGTGCCGACTGGGGCTTCGGTGACGGAGTGCGGGACTGCGTGGGGGACGGAGTGGGGTGAGCCCCAGTTCTGAGGGTGCGAGAACGCCGGCCGCGCCACCGAGCGGGCGGATGAACCGGTGTGTCATCGCGTTCGAGCTGATTGAGAATGCCGATCGTGGCGCCGGTCAGATCTGGGTGAGGGCACCGAGATGGCGGTCGACAGCCTCGATCGCGCCGGCCGCCGACAGCCCCCGCGGGTCGCTCAACAGATTCAGCAGGAGTCCGTCGATCAGGGCGACGGTGGTCCAGGCGGCTTGATCGGCGTCGAAGACCGTCACGTCCTGGCCGCGTTGCTGCGCGAGCCGGAAGGCGTCAGCGCAGAGCCGATGCTGTTCGGTGATGAGGTCGTGGCGGATGGCAGCGAGGGTCGGCTCCACCACCGCTCGCGTGCTGAACGCGAGGTACACCGAGGCCTCGCGGCGGCGCACGTCGTCGATAGGGAGGAACTCGAGGAGGGCGCGTCGCAACACGGCACCGACCGGCCCGTCGTACTCGATCGCGTCGACCCGGGCGGCGATCCGCCGGTTCACTTCGTCGAAGGCCATCGTCAGCATCTGCTCTTTGGAGTGGCAGTAGTACTGCACGGTGCCGATCGACACTGCGGCGGCGGAGGCGACTTCCCGCACGGTGACGCCCTCGGCGCCGCGTTCGGCCGCCAGACCCAGCAGGGTGTCGAGGATGCGGTCGCGGACGGAGGAGTCGGGCATGAGAACAGTGTAGCCGAGTATCTATACACTCGTATGATACGAGCGTATGATTCTAGTATGGCTGGCACGCGAGACCTGGTCCTCGACCGCCGCTCCGCATCACGGCGGAGGCGACGGCCCGGTCGCGCCGTCTGGCTCGCGGCCGCCGGATGGTTGGTGATCAACGCGGTGCTGATCGCGGTGGCCGGACGGCATCTGCCGCTGCACGCGAGCGAACTCGCCGAACCGCCCACCGCCCAGAAGGTGATCGGCACCGACCTGATGTATCTCGAGGTCTTCGCGCTGATGGTCGTCGTGCATCTGCTCACGCGCCATCGGAGGGTGCCCGACATCGCGACGCGGGCACCCGAGCGGACCAGGGCGCGCGCCGAGGTGGCCGCGACGCTCGGCTACGGCGTCGCGGGCATGGTCGGCGGCTTCCTGCTCGGGCGCGCCTTCGGCTGGCACGCCTTCAGCTTCCACCTCGACGGCATGGTGATCCGCACCGACCAGCCCGTGACGATTCCGGAGACGCTGAGCTGGGCGTTGTACAACCTCATCGTGTTCGCCGTGGTGCCGCTGATCGTCTTCCGGCGGCGGTACACCTCCGAGCAACTGAGTCTGACGTCGTCCGACCGCCGTGCCGACCTCCTGCTGATCGTCGTGGTCCTGCTCATCGAGTCGGCCGTGCAGTTGGCGGTGGCGGGATCGTCGTCGATCCTCGGACTGCCCGCGCATCAGGCACTGCTGGGCGCCCCGCTGACCCTCGTGCTGGGGTTGGCGGGCACAGCTCTGCCGACGATGGTCTTCATCTACTGCATCCTGACGCCGCGGTACCTGAAGCTGACCGGGTCGGTGCCCGCGACGGTGGTGCTCGGCGGTCTGACGTATGCGACCCTGCACTTCTTCGACGGATGGACCAACTTCGCCTCGCCGTCGGACGCACTCGTCTCAGTGCTGTACCTGTTCCTCTTCTACACCGGTCCGGGGATGTTCAAGACCTTCATCACCATCCGCAGCGCCAACGCGTGGACGCATCTGTGGGCCTACCACGCCATTGCACCGCACACCCTGCTCGATACGCCGATGTTCGTGAAGATCTTCGGGATCAGATGAGTTCGCGCTCGCGGCGATCGTTGCCGGTGGTACGGCAAGATGAACCCATGGACACTCGGCCGCCCCGGACAGCACCCGACGCCGGCCCGACCGGTCATCTCACGCTCGCCGGCGGGCCGGACGCCGTCGCGACGCTCGATGTGAAGCGCTCGAAGTTCCTCGCCGTGGTGCGCCGCGTGGACTCCGAAGCCGCGGCCCGCGAACTGATCGCCGAGCAGAGGCGCGCTCACCGCGACGCGCGGCACCACTGCTCGGCATTCGTGCTGGGAGCCAGAGGCGAGACGACCCGCACCAACGACGACGGCGAGCCGTCGGGCACCGCCGGCGGCCCGATGCTCGACGTGCTGGTGGGAGCCGGACTCAGCGATGTCTGCGCGGTGGTGGTGCGCTGGTTCGGCGGAACCCTCCTCGGCGCCGGCGGGCTCGTCCGCGCGTACGGCGACGCGGTGTCGCTGGCATTGCAGACGGCACCGCTGGTGCGCCGGGAGCCGCGCTCGCTGTGGCGGATCCGGCTGGCACACGCGGACGCGGGACGTGTCGAGGGGCTGCTCCGCTCGAAGGGCGCGCAGGTGATCGACACCGAGTACGGCGCCGACGTGACCCTGGTGGTCGCGGCCGAGGCCGACGACGTCGAGGCGGTGGTCGCGGCGGCGACCTCGGGTGCGGGGACGGCCGAGCCGGCGGGCCGGACATGGGTGGACGTGCCAGTTCCAGACGCCCAAACCCGCTGACGACCGAGCCGGAACTGATAGACAGGGGAGAGGCACCCCAATCGATAGGAGCGAGTCATGGGCGACAATGTCTACCGCGTGATCGAGGTCGTGGGTTCGTCGACCACCGGCACCGACGACGCCATCCGCAATGCGATCAGCCGGGCGGGTGAGACCGTCAAGAACCTCGACTGGTTCGAGGTGGTGTCGACCCGCGGCCACATCGAGGACGGCGCCATCGCGCACTTCCAGGTCACCGTCAAGATCGGGTTCGCACTGGAACCGCGCGATACCTGAGCAGGCTCCCGACTCAGGCCTCGTGCACCAACTCCCGCACCGCACGCTTCTCGCGGTACTGCTCGATGGTGAGGCACTGGAGCTGTGAGTAGCTGCCGCCGCGGTTCTCCACGTATCCGACCGCGGAGACGAAGGGTTCGATCGTGTAGATCTTCGTCAGCGGCGTGACGATCAGCAACTGCAGGCCGAGGCGCGCGAACAGCGACAGCGCGTAACGGGCCGAATCGTCCGAGCCCCGGCCGAAGGCCTCGTCGATCACCACGAAACGGAAATCGCGCGAGCGGGTGGCTCCCCACTTGAGGTCGAACTGATAGGCGAGCGATGCGGCCAGGATCGTGTACGCGAGCTTCTCCTTCTGGCCGCCGGACTTGCCGTCGGAGTCGGTGTAGTTCTCGTACTCCCCGTCGCCGTCGAGGTATCGCTCCGACGCCGCGAAGGTGACCCAGTTGCGCACGTCCGTGACCTGCTCGGTCCACTTGCGATCGAGGTCGGTGAAACCCTCGCGGCCGCGGAAGCGCTCCACCAGAGCCTTGACGAGGAGGAACTTCTCCTCGGCGTACTGATCGTCGCCGCCGGAATCGAAGGAACCGTCACTGCACTTGCGCAGATCGGCGCGGAACTCCCGAATGTCTTGCGCGGCCGTTGGATTCACGTCGAGCCGGATGTAGCGTCCCGGGTTGTACTCGATCCCGGCCAGCGACTCGTTGATCGTGTCGATCTTCGAGTGGATCTGGTGGACTTCTTTGTTGAGCTTGGCGGCGAAGATCGCGATGTCGCGGATCGCATTGGTGTTCAGATAGTTCTTGAACTCCGATTCGAAGCGGGGGAGATCGTCCTCCGCCAGCCGACGATGCAACTCGCGGTACTCGTCGGCCGATGCGATGTCCGCGTCGAACTCCGTGGTGAGAACCGGATGGTTGCGGTTGAACTCCGACATCCGGTTCACCACACGCGTCTCGTACGTTCCCGCACGGCTCGTGTGCTGCTCGGATTCGTCCGTGAGCTTCTCGGTCAGCGACGCCTCCAACTCTGCGCATTCGGCGACGGTGAGCACTTGGTCGGCACCGCCGTCGACCTTGGCTCGGTAGGCCTGGACCGCCTCGGCGATCGCTTCGAAGTAGGCTTCGGCCTCGGCGAACTCCGGTTCGGCGAGCACCGCCTGCGCCGCATTGCGCGCCTTCTCTCCTTGATCGCGCGCCATCTCCAGGCGGGAGACCTTGTCGCGCAATCCGTCTCGAGTCGCGTCGGCGGCCGACAGCTGTTCGCGCGTGGCGGCGACGGCGTCGGTGACTTCCGCGAGTTCGGTCGAGGAGTGCTCGAGCTCGGTCTTGCGCTCGGTGATTTCGGCGATCCGGGCCGCCGAACTCATCCAGTCGATGACATCGAAGCTCGGGTAGGCGTCCAAACCGGTGAGCGCATTGCGGCGGTCCATCAGGGCTCGCCGCCGATCCTCGAGATCGGCGATCTCCTGATCGACCCGGTTGAGGTCGTCCTGCACCCGCTGGCCGGCGGTGAAGAGCGCGGTGATCTTCTGCTCGTTGCTCCAGCCGAGGACGAAGTTCCGACGGTCGTCGACCCGCTGGGAATCGTCCTTCTCGTGCCGCCCGCCGCCGGAGCGGACCTGCCCGTTGACCGTCACCGCGTAGTCCGCGGCGCGGAACTCCTCGAGCGTCTCGGCGCACACATGCCGGGCCCGCTCGAACAGCCGGCGTTCCAGCCAGGTCTCGAAGCGTCCCTCCTTGATGTCGATCTTGTGTGCGAGCGCGGTCGGCGGCGGCGTCGGCGCACCCTTCGACGAGACGTGATCGGACACCTTGAAGTAGACGACGCGCCCGCCCAGATGATTCGCGTCGATCCATGCCGAGACCTCGTCGTACAGGTCGGCGGCGACCAGCAGGGACAGGCCGAAGCCGCGCAGCACCCGTTCGGCGGCGCCCTCCCAGCGGCTCTCGTCCGCGCGGACGCCGATGAGTTCGCCGACGAACGGCAGCTCGTCGTGCGGAAGGCCGACGCCCTGGCAGATCAGCTCGCGGATCCGCAGATTGCGTTCGGGGATATTGCTGGTCCGCCCGCGCAGGCTGGCGATCTCGCCGGCGACGCGCCGCCCCTCGCCGTCCAACTGCCTGCGGCTGTACCGGACCTCGTTGAGCGCGTTGTCGACCTCCGCGGCCTCGGCGTCCAGCGCCTCGACGGCGTCCGCGACCTCGGTGCGGCGCTGTTCGAACTGTCCGCGGTCGGAGACCGGCGCCAGCCCGGCGTCCTCGATCATCCGGGTGTACCGCTCGTGTGCCGCGGCGCGTTCCTCGCGTTGGCGCGCAGCGTCGACGATCTGCTGTTCGAGCGCCGCGATGTCGGTGCCGCCGAGACCCGCCTGGCGCAGCTCCAGCTCCCGCAGGCCGATCCGCAGGTCGGCCAGATCACGGTCGACCGCTTCGAGCGCCGCGCGGGTGGCCGCGAGGTCACGGTTGTGGTTCTCCAGTTCACCGGCGAGAAGGTCGTGGCGCTGCTGGGCGAAGTAGTGGCGCAGGGCGCCGCGCCGGGCCTTGAGCTCGGCGGCCATCTCGACGTGACGGCGGTAGCGGTCGTCGTCGGCGAGCAGCGGTCCGAGTTCCTCGAGCTGAGTGCGTGCCAGGACCACCGCGTCGTGGGCGGCGGTCAGGTCCTCGAAATGCGAGACCATCGTGTCGACCCATCCGCTGGAGTCGAACGGCTCGAGCATGTGGTCGCGGACGAAGTCGTTGAGGTTGCCGACCGCCTTCATCGACACGGTCTGATGGAACAGTTCCATGGCCTGCTCGGAGCGGATGGCGAGCGCCCGCCGGTAATCGCGCCCGTACTCCGGGAAGTGCTCGTGGATGCGGGTGTCGCCGTCTTTGAGGCGCTTGCGGAGGGCGCGCAGGTTGGAGCCGAAGTCGGCGAAGTCGGTGGCGATGTCCAGGGCGCGGTCGGTGACGGTGAAGAACCGCTCGGGCTGGCCGCTGTCGTGCCGCATCGAGAACACCTGCGCCAGCGTGACCGTTTCGTCGTGGCCTTCGTTGTGGAAGACGCCGAGGATCACCGAATAGTTCGACATCCCGCGCAGTGCCACCGGACGCGACGCGCCGGTCACCTCGTTGCGCTCGGACTTGTAGTAGCCCAGAACGTATGAGCGCAGGTCGCGCTCGCGCGACTCGCCGCCCGCGGCCTTGTTGTAGGCCACCCGGTGGGCCGGCAGGAGCAGCGTGGTCAGGGCGTCGACCAGCGTCGACTTGCCGGACCCGATGTCGCCGGTGAGCAATCCGTTCTGGCCGTCGAGCACCAGCGTCCACACACGCTGGTCGAAGGTGCCCCAGTTGAGCACCTGGAAGCGCTGGAGCCGGAATCCCGACCGTGCCGAATCGGCGTTCTCGAGTTCGGTGGGCGCGAACAGTCCGGTCATCGTCGCTCCTCGGTGGCGATCTCGGCGTACTCGGCCAGGTGGGCGTCCAGATCCGACAGCCACTGGGCGTCGACGTAGGCCTTGATGACCCGCCGGACCTCGTACTCGCCGTCCTGGCCGGGCATGCGGCGCAGGAAGCCGAGTTCGACGACGCGCCGGATCGCGGTGTCCGCCTGGTCGGCGATCCGAGCTTCGTTGGTGGTGGCGGGGAAGAAGGGGCTGACCATTTCACGCAGCTGCGCACCGGTCACGATCAGACGGTTGCCCGCATCGGAGGTGTCGTGCTCGGCGAGCTTCTTGCGCAACAGGGCCAGCAGCAACGACGGATGCAGCGGCAGTTGGTGGCGGGCGACCAGACGCCCGATCCCGAGGTCGGCCAGCTCGTCGTCGCTCTTGGACCGCAGGAAGGCATATCCCTCGGCCTCGTCGATCACGACGGTGAGACCGAGCGTGGCGACGTAATCGCTCACCTGCGCGGCCAGGCCGAGGACGTGGCGCCAGGCGGTCTCGGCGGTGTCGCGGTAGACGACGCCCTTCATCAGCGAGGTGACCGCGAGCGAGAGGTTCAGCTCGTCGCGGGGGACGGGGCGGCTCATCGAGTCTCCTGGTCGGGGGCGGTGGGGTCGGCGGTCGGATTCACGGTGGGGCCCGCGGTGGGGCTCGCGGTAGGGGACGGCCGGGTGTAGATCACGCGCGGGACGCGAGCGACACGGCGGCCACCGCTCTCGTCAGTCCACGAGACCGTCTCGTCGGCGCTTTCGTCGAAGACCTTCCCGAAGCCGTCGTCGGTGAGAGACAGATAGGTGACCAGTTCGGCGAGCCCCTGTTCGAGGGGACGTTCGGCGAGGACTTCGGCGAGCGTGACCTGGCCGGAGCGGCGCAGCGCCCGTCGGACGCCGTCGATCAGCGGCGCGGGGTCGACGTGGATCTGCTCGAACAGCGCTTCCGAGGCCCCCTGAGCCTCGCCCTCCTCGATGCCCTCGCTGGCGACCTCGACCGCCGCGGCGGGACGGTACAGCGGACGCTCGAGGGGCAGATTCACGCTCGGTGCCGGGGAGTCGATCTCCTGGGCGAAGTCGTCGACGCGGCGGTCGCGGATGGCGTAGGCCGACGACTCGATGCTCCGCAGCAGGTCCATGACGCGGCGGTTCTCGAGCCACGCCTGGTCGTCGAGGAAGCGGCGCAGCTGCTCCGACAGCCGGCGGACCGTGTCCTGCGCGCGGGTTCCGGCGTCGAGCCAGTCGTGGTGGATGTTGGTGAGCCGGATGTCGGAGTCGGCGACCTCGTCGAGGCCCTGCGCATGCCGGACCAGTTCGTCGAGCTCGTCGAGTCGGTCGGCGGAGAGCAGGAGGTCGTAGAAGGCCTGGAAGCTGCGGCCCTGGTCGGAGTCGCTGATGACGTTTCGGCTGCCGACGATCTCGTCGAGCAGTTCGCCCTTGGTGCCGCGCCAGGTGGCGATGCGCTCCCGCATCTGGCGGTCGAGGGTGCGGAAGTTGGTCTCCACCTCACGGAAGTCGGAGAGCAGCGCGCGGGCGATGTCGGCGAACTGCTGGTAGCGCTCCCGTCGGCTGGTGGCGTCGAGGACCTGGAACTCGCCCCGCTCGGCGGCCTCGATCTCCGCGTCGAGTTCGGCGCGACGGCGGCGCAGTTCGGCGAGCCGGACCTCGGCGTCGGTGGTGGTGCCGTAGACGATCTGCCGCAGTAGTTCCAGCACGGTCTTGAGACGTGACTCGGTGCCCACGAAGTCGCGGTCGCGCAGCGACCGGACCCAGGCCACGGCGCGCTCGACCGCCGGGGTCGCGTCGTAGTGCGGCTCGTCGCTCTCGATCACGTAGTACTTGCGCAGCCACGCAGTATCGGCGGCCGACCACTCGTCGAGGTAGGCCTTCGGCGATCGCGGATAGGTTCCCTCGCCGAGCCGCTCGTTCAACGAGTACAACTCCTCGTCGAGCAGGCTGACCAGTGCCGACTCCGAGATCTCGCGGACGTTGTCGTCGACGAAGACCCGTCCCAGGAACGACAGCAGCAGCGGCGCGTTGTCGGCCCTCAGCAGTCGCCAGGCCGCATTGCTCCTCCGGACGGCGACGATCTCGTCGAATTGCACTGGGCCAGGGTAGCGGGGTCCGGAGCGTGGGCGGGCTCACGGTGGCGGCGCCGCCGGACCGATGATCGCCGAGCCCTGTCCGGAGCGCGGTGCTCGGACTACCCTCGGCGACATGGCACGCACCATCGCAACCAATACCTCTGTGACCCTGCCCGAAGTCCTCGACTTCGCCCGATCGCGGCATCACATGATCCTCTCGACGACGCGGCGGGACGGCACCGCGCAGATGTCACCGGTCACCGCGGGAGTGGACGATCAGGGCCGGATCGTCATCGCGACGTATCCGGGCCGGGCGAAGACCGCCAACGCGCGCAGGAACCCGACCGTCAGCGTTCTGGTGCTCTCGGAGAGCTTCAACGATGCGTGGGTGCAGATCGACGGGACGGCCGAGGTCCTGGACATGCCCGAGGCCGAGGACGCCCTCGTGGACTACTTCCGCAGCATCGCCGGTGAGCACTCGGACTGGGACGAGTACCGGGCGGCGATGCGGCTGCAGAACAAGTCCCTGATCCGGATCACGCCGCAGCGGTGGGGGCCCATCGCGACCGGTGGCTTCCCCCAGGAGGTCGCGTACCGGCTGGACGCCGCGGAGAACTGAGGACACGGGAACTGAGGACACTGAGGAGACGGAGGAGACGATGGCGAGCATCGACGTGGTGCGCGCGGACATCACCACCCTCGACGTGGACGCGATCGTCAACGCGGCCAACAACGCGATGCGGGGCGGCGGGGGTGTGGACGGCGCGATACATCGCGCCGGCGGTCCGGCGATCCTGCGTGACTGCATCGCACGGTTTCCGGACGGCCTCGCGACCGGCGATGCCGGACACACCACCGCGGGCGATCTCCCGGCGCGATGGGTGATCCACACCGTGGGGCCGAATTACGCAGCGGGACAGAGGGATCGGTCGCTGCTGGAGTCGTGCTACCGCAGGTCGCTGGAAGTGGCCGACACGCTGGGGGCGGCGACCGTCGCATTTCCGCTGATCAGTGCCGGTGTGTACGGGTGGCCCAAGGACGACGCCGCCGCGGCGGCGGTGCAGACGGTCCGTGCGACGCCGACCGGCGTGTCGTCGGTGCTGCTCGTGGCGTTCGACGGCGCGCTCGAACAACTGCTGCGCGAGGCCGTCGCTCACTGAGCATCCGCGGTTGCGGCGCTTCCGGGGTCCCGGTTCAGTCACGGTGCTGAACTATGTTCAGCACGGTTCCGTCGGGTGCACGGACGAAGAACCGGCGGACACCCCATTCCTCGGTGGTCAGCGGGTAGACGATCTCGTATCCGGCCGCCTGTGCCTCGGCGTAGGCGGCGTCGACGTCGTCGGCGTGCACAGACAGTGCCGAATCGACCGGGGCGGTCTTGTCGCGTGAGACGAGTTGGACGTGCGCGCCGGAATCGGGGTCGGTGCAGCGGGCGACCCAGCCCATGTTGAACTCTTCCTCGCGCAAGCCGAGGAAGTCGGTGTAGAACGACTTGGCGCGGTCGACGTCATCGACCGGGATGTTGGTGCTGATCTTCATGGTGCGCACAGTCGGCTCCCTCGGTTCGGCGTCACCCTCGGCTTCGACGTTAGTACTCGCGCCCGCCGAGAAGGCGAGAGCGGACCGATCCGTGAGAATCGGTCCGCTCCGGCGGTGGGCTCCGGCGTCAGACTGTACGGAATCCCGCGCCGACGAGACCGCTGGCGTTGAGCGACCGCAGAATGTCGGTCATCTTCGTGGCCGCCATCGGCGTGTAGACCGGCAGTGCCGGATCGACGCACGCGATCGACGTGCCGGGGCCGGCCAGACGCAGCGAGCCGTTCAGCATCCCGACGACGCGTCCGCGTTCGATGATCGGCCCGCCCGAGTCGCCGGGTGCCGAACACACGTAGCTGTAGCTTCGCGAGCCGTTCACCAGCAGAGTGGGACCGCAGGTGAATCCGGTGGTGCGACCGGCCTTGCAGACATTGCTGAACGGCTGCGGATAGACGCCGACGCCGGTGATCCGGGCGTGCCCGACGGTGCGGACCGCGCGGACGCGTGCCGGATCGAGGCGGATGACGGCGACGTCCCAGCCCTTGCTCTTGGTGACGATCCGGCCGATGGTGCCGGCCCGGCGGTTGCGCTCGAGGCTGACCGCGTCGCCGACATCGCCGCAGTGGCCGGCGGTGAGGCCGACCAGCCTGCCGCCGCGGTCGTGACCGACCGCGGTCACCGTGCACAGCGACCGATTGTCGATGACGATGCCGCTCCCGCCTCCGACGGCGGCGGCCGGCGCGGCGTGCGCGACCGCGGCCGGGTTCAGCGCGACGGCAGCAGCGCCGATCGCGATCACCGCTGTACGAAGTCTCTTCATTCATCCTCCCCAGAATGTGCCGATCGGGTAGTCGACCGACGCCGCGACACGGCGCAGTGCCGGTACCGAAGGCCGACAGCCTTCCCCCGCAATGGAATTGCGACGATATGCCGAATCCGGAGTCAGTCCAGCACAGCAGCGGGCCGAACTCAAAACGCGGATCTGCCGGATTCGCCGAGAACAACGCCTCCGGCGCGCCGCTCGAGTTGCGGTGTCACGTGTAGCGACGCACAATGGTCGGGCAAGCACTTCGTTAGGCGAAGCTCCTGCACGAACACAGGCCACTGATCTCACGACGTCGAGAGACGCCCAAGGTTAGGACAGGTCCTCCCGGATTAAGGGTTGACCCGAAGTGGCTTCCGTCCGCTCCCGCGGACGGACACGTCGTGCAGTGCCGAAGCTCTTACGTGGAAGTCGTTCGTCGATCCATCTCCGTGGTTCCGGCCTCCTCGTGCGCGTCGTGCATGCCGAGCGTGAGGAGGTGATCGGCCGTGAGCGACGACGGAAGTAGTCGATTGCCGTACCCGCGCAGGCCGACCGGCCTCGGCTCTCGTAGCGACGGCCGCTGAGAACGGTCCTGCCCGGGTCACCGTCCCATTCCTTTCACCGCGCACTGGCGTGGAGAACCGCGCTGCCCCAGGCAGCGCGGGGCTCCGTCGTGCCCGAATCACCGGGGATTCCTCATGCAGAATTTCAGCACTCCATTGGACGTGCTCGGCCGACGCGCCGAGCACTCGCACGACAGCCGGCCATCCGGCGCCGACGTGCGCCGGCAGGCCACGACCAGCACCATCGACTCCACGCGCGTGCAAGCGTTGCTCGACGCCGCCACCGGCACCGCAGACGCGGTGCTTTCCGCGCAGTCGACCTCGCTCGACGGCCTCGTCGACGAGGCGGTCGGTGCACGCCGACTCCGCTACGGCGCCAATGAACTCGATCATGACAGGCCCGCGCCGGTGGTCGTGCAATTCGCTCGCGCCTTCGTCAACCCCTTCATTGCGATCCTCGTATTCCTGGCCGTCGTGATGGTGTTCACCGATGTAGTCTTCGCCGATCCGGCCGGCGGCCGTGACTACACCGGCGTCGTCACTGTCGGTGCGATGGTCCTGGTCAGCGCGATCTTGCGGTTCTGGCAGGAGTACCGGTCGGGGAGGGCGGCCGAGAACCTCAAGGCGATGGTCCGGACGACGGCGGCGGTCACCCGGAACCGGCGGGGAGTCGCGGTGACCGAGGAACTCCCGGTCGAGCACCTGGTGCCGGGAGACATCGTCCGGCTCGCGGCGGGCGACATGATCCCGGCCGACGTGCGGCTGATCGCGGTCAACGACCTCCAGATCAACCAGGCCATGCTCACCGGCGAGGCATTGCCCGCCGAGAAGACCGCCGAACAGGTCGTCGAGGTGACGGCAGCAGACCTGCTCGATGCCCCCAACCTGGCCTTCATGGGCACTTCCGTGGTGTCGGGATCGGGCACCGCCGTCGTCCTCGGAACGGGAAGGAACAGCTATTTCGGCTCGATGTCGAAGGCTATCGTCGGTGAGCGACCGGAGACCGCTTTCGACGTCGGGATCAAGAAGGTCAGCTACACGCTGATCCGGTTCATGCTGGTGATGGTGCCGGTGGTGTTCGTGATCAACGGACTGACCAAGGATTGGACCACCGCATTCCTGTTCGGCGTCACGACCGCCGTCGGACTCACGCCGGAGATGCTTCCGCTGATCGTGACCGCGAACCTCGCCAAGGGCGCGAACTTCATGGCGCGGAGGAAGGTGATCGTCAAGCGGCTCGGCAGCATCCAGAACGTCGGCGCGATGGATGTGCTGGCCACCGACAAGACCGGAACGCTCACTGAAGACCGCATCGTTCTGGAGCGGCACATCGACGTCACGGCGAACGACAGTGACGATCCGCTGTGGTACGCGGCGGTCAACGCACACTTTCAGACGGGGCTGCGGAATCTGCTGGACGACGCGGTGCTCGATTCGGCCGGCTCGCGGATCGTGCGCCGCATCGAACGCGAGTACACCCTCGTCGATGAGATTCCGTTCGACTTCGAGCGCCGGCGGTTGTCGGTGGTGGTGGACGACGGACTGTCGCGCCTGATCGTCACCAAGGGGGCCGTGGAGGAACTGCTCGACAGGTGCGTCGCCGAACGTCGCGACGGGACCGAACTGCCGCTGACCGTCCAGCGCCGCACCGAACTCGACGATCTGGTAGCGGAACAGAATGCGCTCGGAATGCGCGTGCTCGCCGTCGCCGTCCGGTCGGTCGTCGCAGAACGCGGTGACCACCCCGAGGGCGGTCTCACCGAGAACGAGTACACCAAGGACGACGAGGCGAGCATGACGCTCGTCGGGTTCCTGCTGTTCCTCGACCCGCCGAAGGATTCGGCCGCGGCGGCGATCACCAGTCTGCGGCTACACGGCGTGGCGGTGAAGGTGATCACCGGCGACAACCCGATGGTGGCCGCCACCGTCTGCCGGAAGGTCGGCGTCGACGCCCGGCGGGTGGTGAGCGGCGCCGAAATCGACGACCTGTCCCTGAAGGAGCTCGCCGAACTCGCCGAGCGCACCAGTGTGTTCGCGAAGGTGAACCCCACGCAGAAGGCGCGGATCGTCGAGGCGATGCGGACGCGGGGACACACCGTCGGGTTCCTGGGCGACGGCATCAACGATGCGCCCGCTCTGCGGACCGCGGATGTCGGAATCTCGGTGGACACGGCGGTCGACATCGCCAAGGAATCGGCCGACATCATTCTCTTGGAGAAGGACCTGACTGTTCTCGAATCGGGAGTGATCGAGGGCCGGCGGACCTTCGTGAACACCATGAAGTACATCAAGATGACGGCGTCGTCGAATTTCGGCAACATGTTCTCGGTGCTGGTCGCCAGCGCATTGCTCCCGTTCATCCCGATGATTCCGATCGTGGTGCTCGTGCAGAACCTGGCCTACGACCTCGCGATGCTCACTCTGCCGTGGGATCGCGCGGACTCGGAGGACCTGGCGCGTCCGCGCAAGTGGGAGAGCCGCGGACTGGGGAGGTTCATGGTGCGGATCGGTCCGTTGTCGTCGATCTTCGACATCACGACCTACGCGCTGATGTGGTTCGTCTTCGCGGCGAACTCACCGGTTCACGCGGCGCTGTTTCAGTCCGGCTGGTTCGTGGAGTCGATCATCTCGCAGACGCTCATCGTGCATCTGCTGCGGACCGGCCGGGTTCCGTTCGTCCAGTCCCGGGCCGGACTCCCGGTGGTGCTCGCCACTGCCGCAGTCTGCGTGTTCGGACTGGTCCTGCCTTTCACCGGCTTCGGTCAGGGCCTGGGTCTGGTGCCGCTGCCGTGGTCGTACTTCCCGTGGCTGATCGTCACGTTGGTCGGGTACTGCGTCGTGACGCAAGTGGCGAAGCGGATGTTCGTGCGCCGATACGGTGCGTGGATCTGACCGCGGCAGAAACTTTGGCTCCCGGAACGGTCTCTCACACCGTTCCGGGAGCCAAAGTTTTCACAGTTCTCAGTTCTCGATCCGGTCGAGGATGATCTCGGTCAGTTCGGCGGCGTTCTGTTCGGGGATCCAGTGGTTGGCGTGTTCGAGGATCCGGAGCCGGAAGTCGGCGTCGACGTAGTCTCCGGCCAGCTCGGCGCCGCGGCGCGCCAACGCGGTGTCGCCTGCGCCCCACACGTGAGTGGTCGGCACGGTGATGCGGCGCGCCAGAGCGCCGGGGCGGCCGAACGGAAGCGCGCGATACCAGTTCAGGCCGCCGGTCAGTGCCCCCGAGTCGATGATCTGCCGGTGGGTGTCGGCGATCATCTGATCGTCCATGCCGGTCGAGGCGAGCATGCGGTCGAAGAACTCGGGTTTCCGGGCGATCAGCAGCTCCGGCAGGCGGGGCGGTTGGAAGGCGGCCATGTACCAGGAGCGGCGGAGCTGGTCGCTCTGCAGCATCGATTTCAGGAAGGCCGCGGGATGCGGCACCGAGACGGTGGTGAGCGTGGCGACCAGGTCCGGTCGCGTGGCGGTCAGCATCCACGCCACCTGCGCTCCCCAGTCGTGGCCGACCAGATGCACCTGCCGCGCATCGGACTGGATGATGAGGGACTCGATGTCGGAGACGAGTTCGCCGATGCGGTACTCGACTCGCCTGCGCGGACGGGCGCGGGGAGAGTAGCCGCGCTGGTCCGGCGCGATGGTGCGGTAGCCCCGCTGATTCAATCGCTCCGATACTCCGGTCCACGACTGCGAGGTCTGCGGAAAGCCGTGCAGCAGAACGACTGTGCCGTTGTCGGCGGTGCCCGCGTCGGCGACGTCGAAGGTGAAGCCGGCTCGCGAAAAGGTCTCCATGACTGCTCCCGAGGCAAGCCGCGGAAATTTACGTAACCGCGGGTAACGGAAAAACTCTCTCTGCCGAACGCTATGTGGTGCCCGAGGCCCGGTCAAGGGTTCGTTCACCGGTCCGCACACTCCGGTGCTGCCTATCGTGGACCCATGACTGCACCGGACCTGACGTCGTTGATCGAGTCGCTGCCCCGCGGGATGGTGATCACCGACCCCGACGTGCTGAGCGCCTATCGATACGACCGCGCCAACGACCCGGACGCGGGGACACCGGCAGCGCTGGTGCGGCCGATGACGACCGAGCACGTGCAGACGGCGGTCAGATGGGCGGCGGCCCACGACGTGCCGATCATCACCCGGGGCGCTGGGACGAGCCTGTCGGGAGGATCGACCGCGGTCGACGGCGCGTTGACGATCTCGACCGAGAAGATGCGGCAGCTCACCGTCGACACCGCGACCCGCACCGCCGTCACCCAACCGGGAATGCTGAATGCCGAGGTGAAGGCGGCCGCGGCCGAGAAGGGGCTCTGGTATCCGCCGGACCCGTCGTCGTTCGAGATCTGCAGCATCGGCGGCAACGTCGCGACCAACGCCGGTGGGCTGTGCTGCGTGAAGTACGGGGTCACCACCGATTATGTGCTGGGCCTGGAAGTGGTCCTGGCCGACGGCCGGGCGCTCCGGCTCGGCGGCAAGCAGTTGAAGGACTCCGCGGGCCTGCCACTGACCAAGCTGTTCGTCGGCAGCGAGGGCCTGCTCGGCATCGTCACCGAGGTGACACTGCGACTGTTGCCGCCACAGGCTCCGGCCTGCACCGTCGTGGGCTCGTTCGGGTCGGTCCGGGCGGCCGTCGAGGCGGTGCTGGCGGTGACGTCCCAGATCCGGCCGGCGATGCTCGAGTTCATGGACGGCGTCTCGATCAACGCCGTCGAAGACATGCTGAAGATGGGCCTCGATCGCGAGGCGGGCGCCCTGCTGGTGGCGCAGTCGGACGCGCCGGGACCCGCCGGTGCGGCGGAGGTGGCGCTGATCGAGGAGGCCTTCGGCGCCTGCGGGGCCGCCGAGGTCTTCGCCACGTCGGATCCGGTCGAGTCGGAGGCGTTCACGGCCGCGCGGCGTGCGGCGATCCCCGCGGTGGAGCGGATCGGCGCGCTGCTGCTCGAGGACGTCGGCGTGCCGCTGCCCGCCCTGCCGGATCTGATCGACGGCGTCGGCGCCATCGCAGCCGAGAACGACGTGCTGATCTCGGTGATCGCCCACGCGGGTGACGGGAACACCCATCCGCTGATCGTTCACGACCCCGCCGACGCCGAGGAGACCGCCCGCGCCAACCGCGCCTTCGGCCAGATCATGGACCTCGCCATCTCGCTCGGCGGCACCATCACCGGCGAACACGGTGTGGGCCGGCTCAAGAAGGGATGGCTTCGCGACCAGGTGGGCGACGACGTCATGGACCTGATGGAGATGATCAAGTCGGCCGTCGATCCGAAGGGGCTCTTGAACCCCGGCGTGATGCTCTCGTAGCGCCATCAGTCGACTTACGGTGAGCGTGTCCGGGAGGCGTTCGTCAAGCCCGCGTGAACATGGACACAGACCTCGAAGCGGGTTCGGGGAAAGCTCTCGGCACCGGGTAATGTCCGTCTGTCTCGGTGGCCTCCCCAATTGATCGCCACCCATTGGTGCGGCCCTGCCCCGGGGTCGGTAGACGTTGCGAAAAGGTGTGGTGAGAACGCTCGAATGACCACTTCGGTGACTGATCGTGCGACCGGATTCGAAGCCGAGCTGCGGAACGCTTTCACCGCCGACGGGCTGGTGCTGGACGCGGACCTCGACGCGCGACAGAATCGATGCGCCCGCGGCCAGATCGGTGCCCTGATGGGGGAGATCCCGCCGGGGGCGTACATCGCCCTGCTGATGCGGTTCCCCGCTCTGACCCTCGCCGGGCTGGTGGGTCACGCGGCGCTGCGGACCGACCCGAAGGACGACTACTGGCCGGACTTCTGGGACGCCATCGGCCGCGACCGGGATCCGGCGTTCGAGACGGTGGTCGGACAGCTGATCGGCGACCTGCTGCGCGAATGCGGGCTCCGCGACGTGCCGTCGCTGCGCGAGAGCTCGGTGGTGCCGCTGCTGAAGCTCCACGCGGGTCCGACCGTGCCGACGGTGGACGCGCTCGTGGGGGTGATCGAGGATCATGTGGCAGCCGGGCACGAGCCCACCGGCGTCGCCGTTCTCGAACGCCTCACCGAGCAGGGCTTCGAGCACCGGCGCCGCGCCCTGCCCGCCGACTATCGCGTGCTGCTGCAGCATGCCCCCGAGGTGGCCGTCGGTCTTCTCAATCGCCTGTGCGAACTTCTGCTCGCGACGGTCGTGCATCCGGACACCTGGACGCCGGACGCGATCACTCCGGGCACCGCGGATCTCCCGCGGGCGATGCTCGAATCGGTGCTCGACCGAGTGCGGCGCACTCCCTTCCTGAACGACGATGCCGCCGCGCGCGACCTGTGCCGCCACCGCGCGCCCGACCTCCGCTTCGACGCGATCGACGGCGAGGTGCGGATCGTGGTTCCCGCGCGGGACGACGCCGCGGTGTGGCGGGTGTGGACCGGCGACGCCCCGGAGGAACTCGCGGTTCCGGCCGGTGAGGCGATCGCACTTCCGATCGGCGTCGCGGTGCGCGAGAGCGTCCTGATCCGGCTCGACACCGGCGTGCGACGCTCGGTACCTCTGTTCGATCCCGCCGACCCGATCATCGTGTTCGCCGACGACGGCCGTCGCATCTCGCGGTTCGAGTCGCTGCCGGCGGGAGAGGTGCTCGTCCTGATGCCGCGCGACGCCGACCTGGTCTCGGGCACACGGAGGAAGATCGCCGTGACCGATACCGTGCCCGCCCCGTGGGAGGGCTGGGAACTGCGGACCGTCGACCTTGCCGGGCACACCGAACTGACCCTGAAACGCGATGGAAGAGCCGGGCGCACGCGCCGGATCCTGCCGGTGGAGTCGCCGGCCTACGCGCTCCCGGAGCCGATCGCGGGCGTCACCACGGCAGACGGCGATCCCGTCTACGGCGAACGCCCGCTGGTGGATCTGCCCGCGCACGACGGAGACGACACCAAGGAGTGGCGGGTGCGCGTGCGGCGAGCGGGCGACCTGGACTGGCTGATCGACTATCCGTGGGCCGCTGCCGATTACGTGACCTCGGCCGACCCGTTCGACGGTCTCGAGGAACCCCTGGTGGGACGGTTCGAGATCGCCGCCGGCGACTCGTACGGACTCGATCGGCGACTGACGGTGGTGCTCGCCGAAGGGCTCGAGGTGACCCATGATCCCGTCGTCCGACTGCCGCAGGCCGACGGACTCGCGGAATCGGTGAGCGAACTCGTCGCCGAGACCGGACTCAAGATCGACGAGGGCGAACTGGCGTTCGGTCCCGGTGACACCGAACGCGTCGCGACCGTCCATGCGGGCGACGACGATCTGCCGCTGCTGATCCGTCCGCCGCACGCCGAGATCCGCTTCGAGCATCCGGGCCACCCATCGGCCTGGCAGACCTCACTGCCGACGATCGGAGTCGACGACGCCGGTGCCGGTCGTCTCACCGTCCGGGTGCCCGGCGCCGTGGACGTGTCGTTCGCGCTGCTGGACGGGGACGGCGACATCGTCCGCGAATGGGCGGCCGACTCCCGCGCGGGCACTGAGTTCACCCTCGCGGCCAGGTCGGTCGTCGACGCCGCCAAACGGCTTCTGCGGGGCAGCCTCGTCGCGTTGATCGAGGATGAGCACGGAGATTCCGAGGAGGCGGAGGTAGCCCGCGTGGCGCGCTCGGCGTCCACCTCTCAGGCGCCGGTGGCGGACTCCGCAGCCGGCGCCGACGCCCTCACCGCCGAATGGCTGCGTCTGGACACCGTCCAGGCCGCGGAGGTGGCGGCGCCCGCCCCCGATGCGGCACCGATCGAGGCGGTCGGGGCTCCGGCTGATGAGTTGTTGACCGCGGACCCCACCGCCTCGCTCATCGCCCTCGGCGACAGCCCGGTGGCGCCCTCGCGCATCCCGGCGCTGCTGATCCGGTCGGGACTGGCCGAGCGCGTGTTCACCGCACCCGAGCCGTACGACGGCGCCCACCCGAACCCGTACGTCAGCTGCCTCCTCGCGACCTCGGCCATCGTCGACCCGGCCAGTCCGCAGCGCGACGAGTTGCAGTCCTACCTGGCCACACGCGGCGGCGACGATCTGCTCCGGGTGATCGCGACCGGCCGCATGGAGGACCCGCGGACCGGTGTCTTCGACCGGAACGTGCTGGCCGTCGACGCGATGGCACGGGCGCAGGTGGAGTCGCTGTTCGAACGTTTCCGCATCGTTCCCGGCCCGCTGGTCGATCTCGACATGCGGACCGCGGCGACCATCGAGGCCTTCCATCGCCGCGCCGAGTGGATGACCGATCCGGTCAGCCTGGAGGCGCCGCGGTACGTGAACAAGACGCTGCGCGATGTACGCCGCGCCTCGCCCGAACTGTACGACCTGATCGCCGCGCGCAACGAGGCGCTCGACGGCGTCGACACGATCAGCAATCCCTGGATGCTGCTCTCGATGCAATCGCTGGCGTTCGCGGCCATCGGGCGCCTGCAGGCGTACGGCCGGCTCAAGCAGCCGGTGCTGACCGACGAGGGTCGCGCGATGTGGGCCACGCTGGCCGACTACTGTCCGGCTATGGTGGCCGCCGACCTGCTGATCGCGAATGCGGTGGCGGTGCGTTCGGACGCGCTCGACCGGGTGCGCGCTAAGAAGTGAGTCGTGTGCGGCGAACGGATCGAATCGATTCGGCGTCCACCCCGGCCTCACGCCGCAGCGCCTTCTGCAGGCCCGACGCGGTCTCGTAGCCGGCCGCGAGCGCTGCGCGGCGGACGGAGGAGCCCGCGCGCAGGCGGTCGATCGCCACGTTGAGCCGGGCGCGGACTCGCCACTGCCGGAACGGGATCCCGGTCTCTGACACGAACAGGCGTTGGACGTGCCGGACGCTCGTTCCGTGCCGGTCGGCGAGTTCGTCGAGCGGCCGTGCCGACAGCGGTGCCTCCACCGCGATCGCGGCCGCCACCGGATGTCGCGGCATCGGCAGGGCGAAGTACGGGCCGCTCAATCCGGCCAGGACCTCCTCGATCGCCTCGCGGAACACCGCGACCTGTTCTGCGGTCGAGGGCGCTGCCCCGAGCACACCGGTCATCACGGCGGTGAGAGCGGGCACCGAGCCGAGCCGATGCACCGGCTCGGGTGGGGTGGTCGTCGGCGACAGCAGCGGGCCCAGGACCAGACTGCCGGGGGAGTAGCGCGCCGAATGCGGAAGGTCGGCCGCCAGCCACACGGCCTCCTGGTCCGCGAGCAATACCTGCTCACCGGCGACGTCGAGTGTCGCCGAACCGGCCGCGACGTAGATGAGGTGCGGGAGGTGGTGGCTGTGCGTTCCGTGCCCCAGGAACTTCGGAGCGGCGCCGGGGACCAGGGTCGCGAGGCGGCTCGGTACGCGTTCGGCCATCGTTCACACCTCTCATCGTGTCGGCGACCGGCATGTCAGGTTGGTCGGCAGATCGTGTCACGTCCGGACCGAATCCGGTCGTTCGGTCCATTAGCTTAGTCTTGCCTAATAAGATGTGCGCGCTGGGCCGTCTCCCGTGCGCCGAACCGAGATGGTGGAAGTGATGCTCAGATCTCGTGCACTGCCTGCGACGATGCTGGCCGTGGTCGCCGTGCTGACCCTGGCGCTCGGGGGCTGTTCGACGTCCGGGGGCGATGCGTCTGGACAGACTCGTGCGGTCAAGACGTCCCAGGGCGAGGTGGACGTCCCGGTGGCACCGAAGCGGGTGGTGCTGCTCAACTACGCCCTGGCCGGCTATCTCTTCGATATGGACGTCCCGGTGGTTGCGACGACCCCCGAGGTGACCGACGGCAAGCACGAGTTCAACGCCGCGTGGGCCGAGAAGGCGCAGAAGGCGGGCACGACCTTCCTCCCCTGGAGCAACGACGGATTCGACATGGAGTCGATCCTGGAGGCCGAACCCGATCTCATCGTCGCAGGTGGTCTCGGATTTCCGCTCAAGCACGCCACCGCGGCGTACCCGGAACTCAGCAAGATCGCGCCGACCGTCGTGGTGAGCGGAGATCTGACCGAGTGGCGCGACCAATACGAGTTCCTCGCCGACGACGTCTTCAACCGGCCGGAGAAGTTCGCCGAGGCCTCGGCGGCCTACGACAAGCGAGTCGCCGAAGTCCGCGACGAGATCACCGTCCCCGAGGGTGAGATCACCTTCCTGTCGCTCACCGCGGCGGGAGACGTGTACGTGCCCATCGAGACGCGCGGGCTGCCCGCCGAGTTCGCGAAGTTCGGCTTCCGTCCCGCACCGCTGTTCGCGACGGGCCGGTTCCAGCCGTACACCCCGGGCGGCGACAGCTTCGCGCTCTCGACCGAACAGGTGGGCCAGTGGATCAATCAGGACACGGTGTTCGTCCTGGGCTTCAACGCCGACGTCACCTCCGTCGCCGAACTCGCCAAGCAGCCGATCTACGCGGCACTGCCGGCCTTCCAGAAGAAGCAGGCACACGACCTTCCGTACTGGGTGCAACGCAGCGACTACCACGAGGCGATGGCGATGCTCGACATCGTCGAGGGCATGTTCGGCGGAGCGGGTCCGGGACAGGAGCACTGATGACTCAGTCGCGGCTCACACCGCTGCCGATCATCCTGCGACGGCTGGTCGTGGAGTCCAACGAGCTCGTCAACCCGCGGCTGCGGCGCGTGCGGCTCGGCGGCGAGGAACTGGGGGCCTTCGAGCGTGACGGTGTCCTCTTTCCGGCCTTCGCCAGCCCCGGGTTCGACGACCATGTGAAGCTGATCTTCGCACCGGGCGGCGACATCGCCGACGCGCTGCCGGTGCAGCGCGCGCACGGTATCGAGTGGACGGCGTCGCCGGTGCGCGAGTCGCGCGACTACACGCCGGTCGAGGTGGACGCGGACGCGGGCACCATCGCATTCGATTTCGTCGTTCACAGCGATTCGGGGGACCGATCGGCGGCGGGGCCCGCCGAGGCCTGGGCGGCCGCCGCGCGACCCGGTGACGACCTGTGGATCGTGGGGCCCAAGTCGTCCACGGTGGTGCCGCCGAATGCGACATGGACGCTGATGGTCGCAGACGAGACCGGTTTGCCCGCAGTACGCCGATTCCTCACGGAACGACCGGTGCCGGGGCCGGTCCGAGCCGTCCTCGCCGTCGCCGACCCCGTCGCACAGCAGGTCCTTCCCGTCGGCCCGGACGACGAGATCACCTGGGTGTGCGCTGAACCGGGCGATGGCGCCGCTCTGGCCGATGCCGTCGCGGGGATCGTGCCGCTCGACGGTGCCCCCTACATCTGGGGTGCCGGGGAGAGCCGCAGCCTGCTGCCGATCCGCAAGTACGTCAAGCGAGAGCTCGCGGTGCCCAAACGGGACGTCGACATCACCGGATACTGGCATCTGCGCGAGCTCGTCCCGGAGCAGGCCGCCGCGGACGACGGCGCGCCGACCGCCGGACCGGCGGTTGTGGAATCGCCGGTGACCTGGTTCGCGGTCCGAGCGGCCCTGCGACTGGGACTCATCGAGGCGGTGGACGCCGGTCGCATCGGTCGCGCAGGGCTCGCGCGACGTCTCGGCATTCGGGATGAGCGGCTCGCTCCGCTCGTCGACCTGCTCATCGCGTGCCGGGTGCTGAGCGCCGACGGGACGGCGCTGACAGTCGGGGAGAGAGGCGACGTTCTCCTCACCGACGATCATGCGCGTCAGCAGTTCGACGGCGTACGCGCCGAGCAGATCCTGGCGCTGACCGAGCTGGCTGAGTGTCTCCCGGCGGCTGAGCCGGCGTGGCGCCGCCGGACCGGCACGAGTTTCGCTCGGTTCGCCGCGTCGGACGCGGCTGTGTACGCCGAACTCATCGAGGACGCCGAGCGCCTGCAGTTCCTGATCCCCGCGCTTGCGGCGCTGTCCGCGCTGTGGACCGGATCGCCGGTCTTCTTCGGGCCCGGCGCCGTCACCCTCGCGCAGGGATTGCGGACGGCGGGCGCGATCGGACCCGGTGCGGTGCCCACCGTCGTCGCTCAGGGCGCGCCACGCGCCGCCCTCGAGGAGGCCGCGGGTGCCGGGGACATCCTGTTCACCGACGACTGGCCGAGGGCTCAGACGGCGATTGCGGCGTGCGCGCTGGCGCACTGCGAGGACGAGGAGGCGGTGGCGCTGCTAGCGGCTCCGCGGCCCGCGGTGCGCAGGCTGGTGATCGTCGAATCCACTTCTCCGGACGCGCTGAGTCCGCGCGTCGCCGAGGACGCAGTTCTCTCGCTGGCTCTCGTCGGACGAGCACCGCGCGACCGCGAGCAACTCGGTCGCCTCGCGCGCGATGCGGGCTGGCGGGTCGTCAACGAGGCCGCGCTGGGGTGGGGAGTCTCGGCGCTCGTGTGTGAGCCCACGGAGTGAACAGCGGCACCGAGACGGCCGTGCGGCCGGATCAGGGCCGGCGGCAACCCGCGGAGCGCCGGATCGGCGGACGCATGGCGGCGCTGATCGCAGTGGCCGCCGTGCTGGTCTTCATCTGCGGTCTCAGTCTCGCCGTCGGTTCAGCGGCACTGCCGCTCTCGACCGTGTGGGCAGCGCTGACCGACCGCGATCAGTCCATCGACCACATCACCGTCATGGACGTGCGCCTGCCGCGCACACTGCTCGGACTGCTCGTCGGAGCGGCGCTGGGAGTGGCGGGCGCATTGATGCAGGCAGTCGGCCGTAACCCGCTCGCCGATCCCGGGATTCTCGGCGTCAACGCCGGCGCGGGCCTCGCGGTCGCCGTCGGCGTGGCGTACCTCGGATTGACGACCATCTCCGAGTTCGTGTGGCTCGGCATGGTCGGCGCCGTGGTGGCGGCGGTTCTGGTGGCCGCGATCGCCGCGCGCGGTCCCGGCGGAGCCACGCCACTGCGGCTGACGCTCGTCGGGGTCGCGTTGACCGCGGTCCTCAACGGACTGAGTCTGAGCCTCTCGCTGGTGAATCCCAGCCGCTTCGAGCGCATGCGGTTCTGGGGTGTCGGCAGTATCACCGACCGGCCCCCGGGCACGGTGGAGTTCGTCGCGCCGTTCATCGTCGCCGGGCTCGTCATTGCCCTCGCTGCGTCGCGTTCGCTGAACGTGCTGGCTCTCGGCGATGACGTGGCGCGGTCGGTCGGCGCCCGGCTCGGGCTCACGCGGGCCGCGGCGGTGGTCTCGCTAGTCCTCCTGTGCGGCGCGGCCACGGCGGCGGCTGGACCGATCGCGTTCGTCGGACTCATGGTGCCGCATGCGGTCCGGATGCTGGTCGGCACCGACCAGCGGTGGGTGATCGCATTCTCTGCGCTGGCGGGGCCGGTGCTCGTGTTGGCGGCGGACCTGTTCGGCCGAGTGGTGGTGCGGCCTGAAGAACTGGAGGTCGGGATCGTCACGCCCCTGTTCGGCGCACCGGTTCTGATCTGGCTCGTCCGACGGACGCGACGTCTATGAGCGCGCACCGGACGGTGGAGGTGCTCGCCGGGCCGATCGGTCTGCGCGTGACCCGGCGCGCCGTCGTGGTCAACTCGGCACTTCTGATCCTCATCGGGGCCCTGCTGGTCGGCGCCCTGGTTCTCGGGCGCAGCGGACTCGGCTTCGACGACCTACTCGCGCTCATGCGCGGCGAGGGGTCGAGGAAGCAGGAACTCGTGTTCTCCTGGCGGGCGCCGAGAGCTCTGGCGTCGGTTCTCTTCGGCGCCTGTCTGGGGATCAGCGGCGCGATGTTCCAGGCCATCACCCGCAACGCGCTCGGCAGTCCGGATGTGATCGGCATCAACTCAGGTGCCTACACCGGAGTGATCGTGGTGTTGATGGCCGGCGGCTCCGGATATGCGGCCACCGCGGCCGGGGCGGTCGTCGGATGCACACTGGCCGCACTGACAGTCTTCGTCCTCGCGTACAGGCAGGGAATGGCCGGATTCCGGTTGATCGTGGTCGGCATCGCCGTCAGTGCGGTGCTCACCTCGGTCAATCACTGGTTCAGCGTGCGCGCCGACCTCGACGAGGCGCTGCAGGCGGCGATCTGGGGTGCGGGAAGTCTGGGCGGGATCACGTGGACTCCGCTCGTCGCGACACTGTGCGCGGTCGCGCTCATGCTTCCGGTTCTGCCGGTGATCGCGCACCGCATGCGGGAACTGGAACTGGGTGACGACGTGGCCGCCGCGCAGGGAGTGGATGTCGAACGCACCAAGCTCCTGATGGTTCTGGTCGGGGTGTTCAGCACCGCGATCGTCACTGCGGTCGCCGGGCCGATCGCCTTCATCGCACTCGCCGCTCCGCAGATCGCGCGCCGGCTGTGCCGCGCACCGTCGCTCAGTCTGACCGGATCGGCGCTGGTCGGCGCCGTGGTGCTCGCGGCATCCGATCTGATCGCGCAGTATCTACTCGCCGGCGCTCGTCCGCCGGTCGGGGTGGTCACCGTCACCGTCGGAGGCTTGTACCTCATCTGGCTGCTGCTGCGTGAGTCGGCGCGCTGAGACGGTGACTGCGCTGAGACGGTGAGTGCGATGATCGTGTCGAGGTCTTCTCGGTACGCTGACCGAGTGCCTGACGACGACCGCGCCGGGAGCGCGCCGACCGTGATCGGTGTGCTCGGACCGGTGACGATCGACGGCCGTGAGGTGCCCGGCCAACGTGCCCGGCGGTTGCTCGTGGCCCTGACGCTGGCCGAGGGCCGAGCGGTGCCGGCCGCCCGCCTGATCGACGAGGTGTGGGGCGATCAGCCGCCCAAATCGCCGGGTCCGGCTCTGCACACGCAGGTCTCCCGCCTGCGCGGGCTGCTCGGCGGCGCGAGTCTGGACGGCACCGGAAGCCGGTACCGGCTCACCGGCGTGGTCACCGATCTGGAGCGGGCCCGGCGACTGGCCGCGGCCGGTCGGCCGGATGCCGCGCTCGCTCTCTGGCGCGGCACGCCCGGCGACGACCTCGGTGGGGGCGACCTCGCGCGCGAACTCGCCGACCTGGCCGACGGGGTGCGCCGGCGGATCGACGAGGCGGCGGCGGAGGCCGCACTCGCGACCGGTGACTACGCCGTCGCCGAAGAACTCGCCAGAGAACGGGTGAACGCCGATCGTCTCGACGAACCCGGCTATCTGCTGCTGATGCGCGCGCTGGCCGGCCGCGGCCGCCGGAACGAGGCGCTCGCGGTGTTCGCCCGGCTTCGGCGCACCCTGGCCGAAGAACTGGGCGTCGACCCCGGACCGGAGGCGACGGCGCTGAACGCGGACCTGCTGGCCGCGCAGCCGCCGACCGTGGCCGTGCCGCGGCGCAGGCCGACCGGCGCGCGGGTGGGACTGCGCGAGGACGGCAACGTGCTGATCGGGCGGGCCGACGACCTCGCCGCGCTGGAGAGCCTGCTGTCCGATCGGAGGGTGGTGACCGTGCAGGGGCCGGGCGGCGTCGGGAAGACGAGGATCGCCAATGCGGTCGGCCGTCGCCTGAGCGAGCGCGGGACCGCCGTGTACTTCGTCCCGCTCGCCGCCGTCCGCAACGGTGACGACGTGGTCGCGGCGGTGGCCGCGACCCTCGGCGTCGGTGAGTCGGAGCTCGGCAGCAATGCCCGGCCGCGCGTCGTGTCCGGCAGCTTGTCGGACCGGTTGACCGACGCGCTGCGCGGTGGTGAGTCGGTCCTGATCCTGGACAACTGTGAGCAGGTGATCGACGCGTGCGCGGCACTGGTCGACTCGCTGATCGCCGCGGAGCCGGGTGTGCGTGTGCTCACCACGAGCCGGTCTCCGCTGCTGATTCCGGCCGAGCAGGTGTATCAGCTCCCCGTGCTCGGCGTCGCCGGCGATCGTTCTCCGGCCGCCGAACTGTTCGCCCTGCGCGCTCGTGCGGTACGCCCCGACGTGGAGCTCGAACCGTCGACCGTCGCGGCCCTCTGCGAACATCTCGACGGGCTGCCGCTCGCGATCGAGCTCGCCGCGGCGCGTGTGCGGACCATGAGCGTGGAGGACATCGCCGAGCGCATCGCTGAACGGTTCGAGCTGCTCCGCTCCACCGACCGGACGGCACCCGACCGCCACCGCACGCTGTATGCCGTCATCGACTGGAGCTGGGAACTGCTGGACCCGGGCGCCCGTGCGGCTCTGGCGCGGCTGTGCCTGTTCCCCGGCGGATTCTCACGCGAGGCCGCGGCAGTGGTCACCGGGACCAGCGGCATCGCGCTCGACGACGCATTGGCCTCGCTCGCCGACCAGTCACTTCTGCAGGTGGACGACGCCGGCGGTCGTGCCCGGTTCCGGATGCTCGAGATGGTCCGTGAGTTCGGTGAGCAGCGACTCACCGAGACGGGAGCGACGGGCGAGGTGGTCGACGCGATGCAGCGGTGGGCCCGCGAGCTCTGCCGCGACATCCGCGCCCGATACGACGTCGAGGCCGATCGCGACCTGGCGGCCGAAGTGGACCGCGAGGCCGACAATCTCGTCTGGGTGCTGCGGCGGGCCGTGGAACTCGGCGCGCCCGCGTGGCCGACGATCGTCACGGTGTTCCCGGTGCTGAGCGCATTCTGGTCGAGCCGCGGGCTGCATCAGGAGGTGCAGTCGTGGGGTGAGCGGATCGTCGACGCGTTGCCCGTGCCGCCGTCCGATCTCGACGACGCCGAGCGCGAAGCGTGGCAGGTGACGCTGATCGCCGCGGCCCTGCACTTCATTCCGCGCCGGCGTCAGCGGTCGACGGCCCGAGTCCGCACTCGGCTGCGTCGGCTGCATCGCCCGGAGCACACATTCGACGATCCCGCGGAGTTCCTCTCGGCGCTGCTGATGAGCCGCACCATGATCGAGGTGTACCGGACGATCGTGCGCGGCTCTGCTCCCGGCCACGCGGCGGTGGTGCGCGCCATCGCCCTGACCCTGCTGCTCAATATGAAGGAGAACGGCGGAGACCTGGTCGGTGCGCTGCGGATCAGCGCTCAGCTCACGGAGTTCCCCGCTCGGCCGGACTCGTTCGCCGCGGCGATGGTGGACATGAGCACTGCGAGTCTCTACAGCCAGCAGGGTCTGTGGCGCGAGGGTCTGCGCCTGTACGAAGGCAGTCTCAGACGCTTCCGCGAACTCGGAGCCCAGGACGACGCCCAGCAGGTGGGCGCGTACGTCGTCGCGGCGTTACTGCAGCTCGGGGAGTTCGATCGGGCGCGCGGGCAACTCGACGCCATCGCGCACGGCTGGGAGCCGGGCGCCCCGACGCCGCAGGGCGACCCCGAGGCCGTCGCGGTGATGATGCTCGCGACTGCCGAGTACCGGCGGATGACGGGCGACCGATCGCGGTCGGCATATGAGGAGGCGGGTGATGTGCTGCTCGCGGGGCACCCGCTGGCCACCCGCGATCCCGGTGCGGTGATGACGCTCAGCGCGGTGGCCGCGGGATTGATAGAGATCGGAGCCTGCGAGGCCGCAGAACGCTACGTCGCGCCCCTCGCGGACTCGCTCGGCGCCACCATCGCCGAACTCGGATGGTACGACCTTCCGCAGACAGGAAACGTGGCGCTGGTGAGCGGCGCACTGCTGTGTGCGCTGCGGCCCGGCGACGAACGCGGGGTGGCACTGCTGGTGCTCGCCGAGCGGCTGCACGCGCGACGCGACTATCCCGCGATGCAGGAGTTGATGGAACGCCGGCGCGAGGTGTCGGGCGCCGCCGACGAGGTGTGGGATCGTGCCCGGGCGCGATTCGGCGGTCTGGGACGCCAAGCGGCCCTCGCCGAGACCGTGAAGATCCTCGGCGAGGGCCGCGACTGACGGCTGTTCGATCGGCTCAGCGCGCGTTGCGGATGTATGCCCGCACGGCCAGCGGGGCGAACACCGCGGTGATGACCGCGGCACCGATCAGGCTCCACAGCACATGCGAACCGACGTGCCCGTCGTTGCACATCTCGCGGACCGCCGTCACCAGGTGGCTCACTGGATTGACGTTGACGAATCCCTGCAGCCAGCCCGGCATGGTCTCCACCGGCACGAACGCGTTCGACATGAAGGTCAGCGGGAACATGATCAGCATCGACACGCCCTGCACGGCCGACGCCTTCTTCACCAGGCAGCCCATCAAGGCGAAGATCCACGACACCGCGAAGCTGCACACCAGAACCAGCAGGGTGGAGCCGAGGACGCCGAGGGCGTCGGGTCGCCAGCCCATCGCGATGCCTACCGCGAACGTGATGACGGTGGCGATGAGATACCGGACGACGTCGGCGAGCAGTGCGCCGGCGAGGGGACTGATCCGCGCGATCGGCAGCGATCGGAAGCGGTCGAAGACGCCTTTGTTCATGTCTTCGCGGAGCTGCGTGCCGGTGACGATCGACGTCACGATCACAGTCTGCACCAGGATTCCCGGAATGATGACCGGGAGGTAGCTCTTGGTGTCGCCGCTGATCGCGCCGCCGAATATGTAGGTGAACATCAACGTGAAGATGATCGGTTGCAGCACCACGTCGAAGAACTGCTCCGGATTGCGGAGCATCTTGATGATGCTGCGGCGGGCCAGGGAGAACGACTGGCTCACGGTCTCGCCGAAGCCGATGGAGCGCTTCGCCTGCGTCCGGACCTGTTCGATGCTGATCGCGGTCCGGGGAGAGGGAGGGGTCAGGGTGGTGGTGGTCATCGGAGTGCCTCCTCGGCGTCGGTTTCGGTGCGCGGGTCGGACTCATCGGATTCGGAGTGCCCGGTGATCGTGAGGAAGACCTCGTCGAGGGTGGGCTTGGAGACGGTGATCTCGTCGATCTCGATCTGCTCGTCGCGCAGGGCGAGCAGGACGTCGGGCACGCGGTCGGGATGGCGCAGTGCCACGGTGATGCGACCGGCCTCGGGGCTGAGGGTCGCGGACTCGCCGAGGACCCGCTCGGCGAGTCGGGCCACGTGCGCGGCGTCGTCACGATCGGCCGGCGTGAGCATCAGGGTGCTCGAGCCGATGGACTGCTTGAGTTCGTCCGCGGTTCCGTCGGCGATCACCAGACCGCGGTCGATCACGGCGATCCGATCGGCGAGCTGATCGGCCTCGTCGAGGTACTGCGTGGTGAGCAGGACCGTGGAACCCTGTGCGACGAGCTTGCGGATGGTCTCCCACATCTGCGCGCGCGTGCGCGGATCCAGTCCGGTGGTCGGCTCGTCCAGGAACAGCAGCGGTGGCGTGTCGATCAGGGACGCCGCGAGGTCCAGACGCCGGCGCATGCCGCCGGAGAAGTCGCTCAGCGGACGGTTCGCGGCCTCCTCCAGTGAGAAGTCGGCGAGCAGTTCCTCGGCACGGCTGCGCGCCTGAGCCTTCGACTTGCCGAGAAGCCGGGCGAACAGCGTGAGGTTCTGCGCTGCGGTCAGGTCTTCGTCGACCGACGCGTATTGACCGGTGACGCCGATCAGCGACCGCACCGCGACCGGATCCTCGACCACGTCGTAGCCGAAGATCCGGCCGTATCCGGCGTCGGGCTTCAGGAGGGTCGCCAGCATGCTGACGGTGGTGGTCTTGCCCGCACCGTTGGGACCGAGGACCCCATAGACCGTGCCTGCGGGCACCGCGAGGTCGACGCCGTTGACGGCTTTCGTCGACCCGAAGTGCTTGACCAGACCTCGGGCGTCGATGGCGAGATCGGAGTCACGCCCGGTTGAAGCGCTCGACCGGGGGAGCGTTGAGGAGTATGTGTTCATGCCGGAAACCATGCGCCCGTGCGCTTTCACGGCGCTGTCGTCGGCTTACACCGGCCGCGCGCCGCTTACGCGGCCTCCGATTCGGGCACGCCGAGCAGCGGTTGCACCCGTGCCGGGATGGAGTACCCGGACTGCCACGGGTACCGGCCGTCGTCGTCGGGCCAGACGAGTTGTATCGCATCGAACCGGGCGCCGTAGACGACCCGCGTGAGCCGCAGAGCTCCGGCGTCGATGACGTCGATCGCACGGAACCGGACCGGGCGGCGCAACCGCGCGGGTACGTCGGACCCCGGGCCGAAGCCAGGGTCGGCGACCACCGCCCGTGCCGCGTGGTCGAGCAGGATCCCGGCGAGATCCGGCGGGAGCCCGGTCATCACCAGTTCCGGGCGTCCGTGCTCGGTCAGCCCGGTGGTGTAGGTCAGGGGCGGGTTGGCGGCGTCACCGAGCACGCCGGTCACCGACCAGCGTCCCTCCGCGATGAGCGCGAGGGCGTCGCCGACCAGATCGTCCGCGCCGTCGCACCGTGGGTCGAACTCACACATGACATCCTCCTGACCGATTCGATCATTTGTTCGATTGGTGGTGTCACTGTACGACGCGGGTCCGACAGAAGTCGGCTTCAAGAGAAAGCGGCGAGGTGCGCCGGGCGAGTCGCGCCCGGCCGACCCCGTTCGGGCGCGGCGCCTAGACTGGGTGCGTGCCAGGCCGAATCCCCGATCGCGACATCGCCGCGATCCGTGAGCAGACGCGCATCGAAGACGTGGTCGGAGACTATGTCACGCTGCGCAGGGCCGGCGCGGACCGCATGACCGGGTTGTGCCCGTTCCACGATGAGAAGACACCGTCGTTCCACGTCCGGCCTCATCACGGGCACTTCCACTGCTTCGGGTGCGGCGAGGGCGGCGACGTCTACACGTTCCTGCAGAAGCAGGAGCACGTCAGTTTCGTCGAAGCCGTCGAACAGCTGGCGGACCGGATCGGTTACACCATCAACTACGAGGGCGGCGGCACCGCGATCAAGCGCGACCGCGGCACGCGCGCCCGGCTCGTGGCCGCCAACGCGGCGGCGCAGCAGTTCTACGCCGAACAGCTCGCCACGCCCGAGGCGCAGGTGGCGCGCGACTTCCTCACCGAACGCGGCTTCGACGGCACTGCGGCGGCGCATTTCGGCTGCGGGTACGCCCCCGCCGGGTGGGACACGATGACGAAGGCCCTGCTGAAGCTCGGCTTCCAGTTCTCCGAGCTGGAAGCCGCCGGGCTGTCGAAGCAGGGCCGCAAGGGGCCCATCGACCGGTTCCATCGGCGTCTGCTGTGGCCCATCCGCAATCTCGGCGGCGATGTCATCGGGTTCGGCGCGCGCAAGCTCTTCGACGACGACAACCTCGGCAAGTACATGAACACGCCCGAGACCATGCTGTACAAGAAGTCGCAGGTGCTGTTCGGACTCGACCTGGCCAAGCGTGACATCGCCAAGGGCCACCAGGTCGTGATCGTCGAGGGCTACACCGACGTCATGGCGATGCACATGGCCGGTGTCACCACGGCCGTGGCCTCTTGCGGCACGGCGTTCGGAGAGGACCATCTGGCACTGATCCGCCGGCTGATGATGGACGACTCGTACTTCCGCGGCGAGGTGATCTACACCTTCGACGGCGACGACGCCGGTCAGGCCGCGGCGCTGAAGGCCTTCGAGGGGGAGCAGTCCATCGCCGGTCAGACCTTCGTGGCCGTCGCGCCCGACGGTATGGATCCGTGCGAGCTCCGACAATCTGCCGGCGATCCGGCGTTGCGTGATCTCATCGCCCGGCGCATCCCGATGTTCCAGTTCGCGATCAAGTCGTTGATCGCCCAGCAGAACCTCGACACCGCGGAGGGCCGCGTGGCGGCCCTGCGGGAGACGGTGCCGGTGGTGGCGAGGATCCGCGACGTCGCGCTGCGGGACGAATACGCGCGCCAGCTCGCCGGGTGGGTCGGCTGGGACGATGTGGCCCAGGTTCTCTCGCGCGTGCGCGCCGAGGCCAAGCGACACGGTGGCCGGCGCGGCGCGAACGCGCGGCAGCGGAACTCGCGCACCCGGCCCGAGGCGATGTCGCCGCCGCCGACCGCGCGACCGCTGCCGAACGACCCGCGGCTCTGGCACCAGCGCGAAGCGCTCAAGGCGGCGCTTCAGTATCCCGCCATCGCGGGCACGGTCTTCGATTCCCTGCCCGGCGAGTGCTTCACCGATCCCTCGTACCTGGCTGTCCGCGAGGCGATAGCGGCGGCCGGGGGAGCGGCGAGCGGTCTCGGCGGCGCCGCCTGGGTGGACGCCGTCCATCACGGCGTGATCGACGACCCCGCGGTGGCTCCGCTCGTCACCGAGCTGGCGGTGGAGCCGCTTCCGGTCGAGGACGACCGTGTGCCGCAGTACATCTCGAGCGTCCTGGCGCGGTCGCAGGAGATCTGGGTCGGCTCTCAGATCGCCGACATCAAATCGAAGCTGCGCCGGATGTCGCCCGCCGGGGACCCCGACGGCTACAACGCGCTCTTCGGCGACCTCGTGGCGCTCGAAGCGTATCGGCGCAGTCTGCTCGAGCAGGCCTTCGACGCCGGAGCGGACGCGGTCTGAGCGGTTCGGCCGCGGCGTCCATCGGCGGGTTCTCCCCAGCATCGTCTGCGGTGCGTCGTAAGGTGATTCTCTGCTGACGGACGCCCTCGTCCCGGCGGAAAGGGTAAGCGCATGACGCAGGTGATGAGGAGCTCGGTGCGCGAGCTGACGACTCGCGGCGTGATCCTCGGTGGTCTCATCACCCTGGTCTTCACCGCGGCCAACGTCTACCTCGGACTCAAGGTCGGTCTCACGTTCGCCACTGCGATTCCGGCGGCGGTCATCTCGATGTCGGTACTGCGCTATTTCCGCGATCACACGATCGTGGAGAACAACATCGTGCAGACCATCGCGTCGG
Source organism: Gordonia cholesterolivorans (assembly GCF_039531975.1). Classification (NCBI taxonomy): domain Bacteria; kingdom Bacillati; phylum Actinomycetota; class Actinomycetes; order Mycobacteriales; family Gordoniaceae; genus Gordonia; species Gordonia cholesterolivorans. The sequence continues at coordinate 112,430 of NZ_BAAARB010000005.1, forward strand.
CGGCGGGCACGCTCTCGGCCATCATCTTCGTCCTGCCCGGTCTCATCATGATCGGCTGGTGGACCGGCTTTCCGTACTGGATGACCGTCGCGGTCTGCGCGATCGGCGGCATCCTCGGCGTCATGTACTCGATCCCGCTGCGGCGCGCGCTCGTCACCGGCTCTGATCTGCCGTATCCCGAGGGAGTGGCGGCCGCGGAGGTCCTGAAGGTCGGCGACTCGTCCGGGCGCGACCCCGACGCCGTCGACCCCAACCGCGGCGGTATGCGAGCGATCGTTCTCGGTGCGGTGGGCGCCGCGTTCTTCTCCCTGCTCGGTTCGCTGAAGCTGATCGCCTCGGAGGTCGCGGTCGCGTTCCGTGTCGGCTCGGGCGCGACGATGGTGGGTGCCAGCCTGTCGATGGCGCTGATCGGCGTCGGCCACCTGGTCGGCATCGGGGTCGGTATCGCGATGCTCGTCGGCCTGGTGATCTCTTTCTTCGTCATCCTTCCGACGCGGACATGGGACGCCATTCCCTCCGGCGATCTGCTCGACGGTGTGAACAGCGTCTTCAGCGCCGATGTGCGGATGGTGGGCGCCGGCGCGATCGCGGTCGCGGCCGTGTGGACGCTGCTGACCGTCATCGGCCCGATCCTGCGCGGCATCGTGGCGGCCGCGGCCAGCGCACGCAAGCGCAGGTCGGGCGAGAGCGTCGACGTGACCGAACGCGACATCCCGATCCAGTACGTCGGCCTGACGATCATCGTCGCGCTCATCCCGATCGGATGGCTTCTCTGGGACTTCATGAAGGGGACCGCGCTGGTCGGGAGCGCCACCGGCATCCTGATCGTCACGATCATCTTCGTCTTCGTGATCGGCCTCGTCGTGGCCGCCGTGTGCGGATACATGGCGGGCCTGATCGGATCGTCGAACAGCCCGATCTCCGGTGTCGGCGTGCTGGTGGTCCTGTGCGCGGCACTGCTGATCAAGGTGACGCACGGCCCCGCCGACAGCACGAGTCAGACCGAGGCGCTCATCGCGTACACGCTGTTCACCTCGTCGGTGGTGTTCGGTGTCGCGACCATCTCCAACGACAACCTGCAGGATCTCAAGACCGGTCAACTCGTCGGCGCCACGCCGTGGAAGCAGCAGGTCGCGCTCATCATCGGCGTGCTCTTCGGATCCGCCGTGATCCCGCCGATCCTGGGACTGATGAACAACGCCTTCGGTTTCCAGGGCGCCCCGAACGCCACGGAGAACGCCCTGGCCGCCCCGCAGGCCGCACTGCTCTCGACACTGGCGAAGGGCGTCTTCGGCGGCGACCTCAACTGGGCCCTGATCGGCCTCGGCGCGGCGATCGGCGCCGGCGTCATCGTGGTCGACGAGGTGCTCAAGCGGACCACCTCGAACCTCAAGCTGCCACCGCTGGCCGTCGGTATGGGCATGTACCTGCCGATGTCGCTCACGCTCATCATTCCGATCGGTGCCTTCATCGGTCTGGCGTACGACAAGTGGGCGCTGCGCGACCCGATCGGCGGCGAACGGAAGAAGCGGCTCGGCGTGCTCCTCGCGACCGGCCTGATCGTCGGCGAGAGCCTCTACGGCGTCGTCTTCGCCGGCATCGTCGCCGGCACCGGAGACGACTCGCCGCTGGCGATCGTCGGCGACGGACTCGGCAACTGGATGCAGGTGATCGGCGTCGTGGTATTCGCCGTGATGCTCACGGCGATGTACAGCTACGTGAAGCGGATCGGTTCCGACGACGGGCCCGCCGCCACTGCGGTGCAGACCAAGAAGTAGGCGGAGGGTAATCTCTGTCCTCGGGCCGATTCGGCTCAGGGGCGATAGCTCAGTCGGTTAGAGCCGCTGACTCATAATCAGCTGGTCGCGGGTTCGAGCCCCGCTCGCCCCACTGAAACATCCCTGCGTCCGTCAACATCCCTGCTCCCGCCGACCGCCCCGCTCAGGCCCGGGTCACCCCGATCGACGGCAGGAAGAAGTACGAGGTCCGGCCGCGTCGCACGGTGCCGTAGACGGCGCACACCACGACGCCCTGGCCGGTGTCGACCAGACCTCCGCGAACGCCGTTCGACGGGATCACGCGCAGCGCTCGTTTGAGGCGAGAGACCGTGCCGGCGTACATCACCGGCGGAATCGGTGCGGACTTCACACGCTTGGAGACCGCGTCGATCACCGTGTCTGTGAGTCCGCCGAGCGGCGCGCCGAGCCCACCGCGCAGCGTGGTGACGTTGAACCAAGCGACGTGGACGCCGGACTTGTCGCCGAAGTCGGCGAACACGCCCACGGGCAGGAAGCCGTAGAGGATCTCGCCGCCGCGCACCGCGTTCACGCTGACGTTCGCAATGGTGAGGTTGCCGATTCCCGGGGTGTACGGACCGGCGACGGCGCCGCCGACCGCGACCGGAAAGGTGAGGTCGGTGCTGAGTCCGACGGTCGGCGTGAACGTGGTGATGCCGAGTTGGCGCAGCAGCCGGTTGGCGGCTTCCACACCGTCCACCGGAACCGGGGCGGACTGTGCCTGAATCGGGCTGGTGAAGGTGCGCGCGGTCGCCAGCGCTCGGGCTCCCGGCACTGCGAGGGCGTCGGTGGCGGAGGCCGCGGCCCGGCCGACCAGTGCGGTCGACTGCTGTGCGATGCCCGTGACGCTCCGTCTCCCACGGTCTGCTAACGAAGTCACACGTGAACGGTACAACGCTCATTGGCACAATCGGCGGATCGAGCGTCGAATGCAGCGCCGGTCACAGGGGATCGAGTCGGCCATGCGTTCCGGGCATGGCACGGTAGTGGCATGGTCATGATCGGCAGGTACCGCGTCGCCGACCCCCTCGCGTTCCCGAACCTCTCACGACGGTCGACGATCGCCGACGCCGTCATCGGTCTGATTCTGCTGGTGTTGATGCTGGCCTTCTCGTCCGGTCTCACCACGACGGTGCAGGTGGTCAGCCTGCTGATCGGGCTGGCTCTGATGTGCCGCCGGTCCGCGCCGTCGGTGATGATGCTGCTGGCGGTCACGTCGGCGGTGATCCAGGTCGCGACCTACGACGTCGCGGTGGGACCGTGCCTGCTCTACTCGGTGCTCTACTACACGGCGGGCAATCATCCGGATCGTCGGGTCCGGGGCGCGTCGCTGGCCGTGGCAGTCGTGGGTTCGGCGATCGCGGCGTGGGTGTATCCGAGGTCGACGGCGTTCGGCACCGATGCCGAGGCGTCGACGATCGTCTCGCACACGATGACCTTCGTCGGCATCGCGGTGCTGCTGGTGGGCAGCTGGACCTTCGGATTCATCCGGTATCAGCGCCACAGCGTGGAACAGGCGAGGATCGCCGAGCAGATCTCCGAACTCGAACGACGGCGACTGCTCGACCTGTACGACGAGCAGGCCCAGCGGTCGCGTCTGGCCCGCGACATGCATGACGTGGTGGCGCACTCGCTCGCGGTGGTGGTGGCGCAGGCCGAAGGAGCACGCTTCGCCCTGGACGCCAGTCCCGAGGCGGCGAAGGAGGCGCTCGGCGTCATCGCCGACGCGGCGCGGCAGGCGCTCGCCGACGTCCGGGGCGTGCTGGAGGAACTGCGCAGCACCGAGTCGACGGCCGAGCACGCGCGAACCGACCGCGACCAGCTCTACGCACGGATGCGCGCAGCCGGAATGACGTTGCAGTCCACCGAGATCGGTGACGAGGACGCGGCGTCGCCGCTGAGTGTGCGGGTCGCCTTCGCGGTCCTCACCGAGGCATTGACGAATGCGCTCAAGTACGGCGACCTGGGTGCGCCGGTGTACGTCCGGCAGGACTGGTCGGACGGATGCCGGCTCACGGTGGCGAACTCGCTGTCGGAGAAGCCGCTGGCTCCCGGTGGCGCGGGCCACGGCATCAGGGGCATGGCAGAGCGGGCCGAACTCGCCGGCGGTACGCTGACCAGCGCCGCCGTCGAAGGCGGCTGGCTCGTCGAACTCGTCATCCCCGCTCGTCCGGAAGGACCGTCATGATCCGCGTCGCCCTCATCGACGATCAGCCGCTGTTCCGTGGCGGGATCGCGATGATTCTCGACAGCCAACCCGATGTGGAGGTGGTGGCGCGGGAGTCGTCGGCGCTGAACCTCTCGTCGACGGTGCGCGCGTCCGCGCCCGATGTGATCCTCATGGATGTGCGCATGCCGGGCATCGACGGGATCACCGCGACCCGTCAACTCGTGGCCGACCTCGGCGACGAGGCACCGAAGGTCCTCGTGCTCACCACATTCGACGTCGACGAGGCCGCCGCACGGGCGATCGAAGCCGGTGCGAGCGGATTCGTCCTGAAAGACGCGCAACCGGAGTTCCTGCTGGCCTCGGTGCGCGCGGTGGCCGACGGCAGCCAGGTGGTCGCGGCATCGGCCACCCGAAGGCTCTTCGAGCGGCACGGAACCCGTACCCGTCCCGGACCGGAGTACGACGCGCTCACGGTCCGCGAACGCGAAATCCTGGTGCGTGCCGCGTCCGGGCTGTCGAATGCCGAGATCGCGCAAGCCGAGTTTCTGTCGGAGGCGACGGTCAAGACGCACATCTCCCGGATTCTCGCGAAGCTGTCGCTGCGCGACCGCGTACAACTCGTGGTGTACGCGTACGAGCACGGCCTCGTCTGACGAGCCGGAGGACGCAGCGGCGTACATCTGCGGGATGACCCCGCACCCGCCCGTCGGAGGACGCGATTTGCGCCGGTAGGCGGACGCGAAGAGCCAGGTCAGAGCCATAACTTTGACGTATGAACGCCAACGAGATCAGTACCGGACCCGCCGTCGTCATGCGCCACGTGTCGCGCACCTACGGTGATCCGGCGAACCCAGTCCACGCGCTGCGCGACGTCTCGGTCGACATCCGCCGCAGCGAGTTCACCGCCGTCATGGGCCCGTCGGGGTCGGGCAAATCGACCCTGATGAATGTGATGGCCGGACTCGACGAGGCGACCTCCGGTCAGATCTGGCTCGGCCAGACGCCCATCGTCGGGCTCGACGACACCGCGCGGACGCTCCTGCGCCGCACCAACATCGGCTTCGTCTTCCAGTCGTTCAATCTGATCCCGACGCTGACCGCGGACGAGAACATCCGGCTGCCCTTCGTCCTGGCGGGACACAAGCCGGACGCCGTGCAGCAGGCGTGGATCGCTCACCTGGTCGGTTCGCTCGGACTCCGTGATCGTCTGGACCATCTGCCGTCCCAGCTGTCGGGCGGACAGCAGCAGCGGGTGGCGATCGTCCGGGCCCTGGCCGGCCGCCCGACCATCATTCTCGCCGATGAGCCGACCGGCGCCCTGGACACGCGCACCAGCCGCGAGGTGCTGACCTTGCTGACCACGGCCGCTCGCGAGTACGGGCAGGGGATCGCGATGGTCACGCACGATCCGGTGGCCGCGTCGTACGCCGATCGCATCCTGGTACTGGCCGACGGCCGGATCGTCGGAGAGTACCGGGGCCTCGACCCGCACCAGATCTCCGACCTCCTGATCAATCTCCAGGGGGCGGCGGCATGAGGGCCACGGACTACCGCCTGACGGCGGGTTCGCTGCGGGAACTGTCGACCGTGGGCGTGGTCTGCGGCCTGTCGGCGGCGTACGCCGGAATGGTGCTCACGGCCTCCGACTTCCTCGGCCGTGCCGGTGAGCACAACGGCGGCAACGTGGGAGTGGTGCTCGGCATCGTGTCGTCCGTGTTCATCCTCATCGCGCTGTTCGTGGCCGCGCTGGTGATCGGCAACGGTGTCGACACGGTGATCGCGGGCCGACGCAAGCAACTCGAGCTGCTGCGGTTGATCGGCGCCTCGTCGAGACAGCTGCGGTCGAGTCTGGTGCGCGGGGTCGCGAAGGTCGCGGCGATCGGTGCCGGGATCGGGCTGGTCGCCGGAGTGACGCTGGCCGACGCCGTACGGACCGTGATGGTGTCGCGGGACATCCTTCCGTCCATCCGGTACAGCTACCTTCCCCCGACCACCGTGCTCGCGGCGATCGTGGTGGTGGGCGTCGCGGTGGGCGCGACACTGGTGGGTTCGCGGAAGACGCTCTCCGGAGCCGCCGTCGTCGCGCCGAAGGGCTCGATGCGGTGGCTTCGCGGCACCGCGGCCGTCATCGCGACCGGTGTCGGCGCGCTCCTGCTCGGAGCCGCGTGTCTGTTGGGGGAGGAGGGGAGCATGAGCGGATTCGTCGTCGCCTTCCTCGGCACCGCGACGGCCGCGGTGGGACTGCTGGTCGGTGCGCCGATCCTCGTGCCCGCGATGGTCGCCGGTGTGGGACGGCTCCTGGGCGCGAGCCCGGCGGCGATCCTCGCGCGCAAGAACTCGGTCGCCGACCCGGGCCGCACCACACGCTCCACCGTCGGACTGTTCATCGGCGTCACCCTGATCACCACGATCGTCGCGGGTATGAGGTCGTTGCAGCAGTCCATCGACCGCTGGGATCTCACGCCCGAACAGATGGAGGAGAACCGGCACGTGATGTCGATGATGACCTGGGTGCTGGTGGGACTGATTCTCATCTCGGTGCTCATCGCGGCGGTCGGCTTCGTGTCGACGATGTCGTTGACAGTGATCGGGAGGACTCGTGAGATCGGCATGCTGCGCGCGATGGGCTTCACCGCCAGGCAGGTCCGCGCCACGATCACTCTTGAATCGATCGCCTCGTCCGGGACGGCGATGGTGGCGGGTCTGGCGCTGGGCGTGATCTTCGGGGCGGTCGGCAGCCAGTCGCTCATCGGTGCGATCACGCCGGGATTCCCGATCGGACTGCCGCTGGGCGCGTTCGTGGGAATCGTCGCGGGAACGGTCGTGCTGGTGGCGATCGCCGCCCTGCCGCCCAGTCGTCGTGCGGTGTCGGTGACGCCGGTGGACGCGCTCGCCGTCGCCTGAGACGAAGGGTAGAGAAAGGGGTGGAGCGCATCGGTTCCGATGCGCTCCACCCCTTTCCGGCTGAGCGGGTGACGGGCTCGCGCCGACGACTACTCGCGGGAGCGGGTCGCCGCGGCCTTGTCGTTGCCGGCCTCCTCGGCGGCTTCGATGGTGATCATCTCGGCCTCGGTCAGCAATTCCTCCTCGGTGAGCACTTCGGCTGCCTCTCGTTGGACGGTCGTCGCGAGCGGCTTCTCCTTCACGAACAGCAGGACCACGAGTGCGATCCCGGCCAGCGGAACGAAGAACAGGAAGATCGGCAGCAACGCCTCGTTGTACGACTCGATGATCGGGATGCGCACGGCGTCGGGCAGGGCGTTCACCGCTGCCGGCGTGAGACCGTTGCGACCCGCGTCGCCGCCGGCTCCCGCGCCGCTGCCCGCGAGCTTCTCGGTGAGCAGGGTGGCCAGGCGGGAGGCAAAGATCGATCCGACGACCGCCGATCCCAGGGTGGCGCCGACCTGACGGAAGTAGTTGTTCGCGGCGGTCGCGGTGCCGACCATGGTGACCGGGAACGAGTTCTGCACGATGAGGGTCAGGATCTGCATCGACAGGCCGATGCCGATGCCGAAGACGGCCAGATACACGCACATGAGCCAGGTGGGAGTGGTGATGTGCATCGACGCGATCAGCACCAGGCCGACGCCCATGACGATGGAGCCGATGATCGGGAAGATCTTGTAGCGGCCCGTGCGTGCCACGGCCTGACCGGAGGCGATCGAGGTGATGAGCAGTCCGCCCATCATCGGGATCATCAACAGGCCTGCGACGGTTGCGTCGACTCCGGTGACCATCTGGATGTAGGTCGGCATGTAGCCCAGAGCGCCGAACATGGCGACGCCGATCATCAGGTTCGCGACGGTCGTCAACGTGAAGTTGCGATCCGCGAACAGCTTCATCGGCATGACCGGGTTGTCGGCGCGCAGCTCGGCGACGACGAATCCCACAGCCAGGACGACGGTCGCGACCGCGAGGCCGAGGATCTGCGGGCTCAGCCAGTCGTAGGTGTGCCCGCCCCAGGTGCAGATCAGCACGAGGCTGGTGGTGGCGCCGGCGATCAGAGCCATACCCAGGTAGTCCAGTCGCGGTCGCACCTCGTGCTGCACCTTCGGCAGCTTCATGAAGGCCAGGGTGGCGGCGATCGCGAGAGCACCCAGCGGGAGGTTCAGCCAGAACGCCCAGCGCCAGCCCGGGCCCTCGGTGAGCCAGCCGCCGAGCAGCGGGCCGGCGACCGAGGAGACGGCGAAGACCGCGCCGAGGAAGCCCATGTAGCGGCCGCGTTCCCGGGCGGGAACCACGTCGGCGATGGCCGCCTGCGACAGGATCATCAATCCGCCGCCGCCGATGCCCTGGAGGATGCGGCCGAAGATCAGCCAGGTGATGTTCCCGGAGAGTGCGCCGACCACCGAACCGCTGAGGAAGATCAGGATCGCGGCGATCAGTACGGGCTTGCGGCCCAGCAAGTCGCTGATCTTGCCGTATACGGGCATCACGATGGTGGACGCGAGGATGTAGGCGGTGATGACCCAGGTCATCTGGTCGACGCCCTGGAGCTCACCGACGATGGTCGGCAGAGCTGTCGAGAGCACGGTCTGGTTCAGCGATGCCAGCAGCATCGTGATCATCAGTCCGATGAACAGCAGCATCACGCTGCGGCGCTCGGTATTCCCGGTAGTGCCGTCCGTTGGTTCGGCGAGGGAAGTGGTCATAGCAGGTCCTTGATGGTTCGGCGGAAGACTGCGCCGGCGTCGGCGAGGGCGGGCGAGTCGGGGTTGTCGAGGACTTCGGGGTCCTTCTTGTAGGCGAAGCGCAGGACGGCGCCGGCGAGCATGATGAGCGCGCGGGCGTCGTCCACCGATTCCGGGCCGGCTCGCTCACCGATCTGTTCGGTGATCACCGAACTCAGCAGTTCCTGCGCGGCGGTGCCGTGCTGCTGCATCCGTTCGACGAGCTCGGGAAACCGACGGATCAGCTCGCGGTGGTCGGAATGGGGGCCGCCGCCCTGTCGGATGCTCTTGGCGACCGCCATCACCAGATCGACGGCACGGTCGAGGCGGTCCGGGCCGGGACCGGCTTCGACGAAATCCTTGAGCGCCTGGTCGGGCACTGTCGGCGGCACGGCTCCGAGGACGGCGTCCTCTTTGCACGCGTAGTAGTTGAAGAACGTCCGTCGTGACACTCCGGCGCGGTCGGCGATCTCGGCGACCGTGGTGTCGTGGAGTCCGTTCTCACCCACCAGTTCGACGGCGGCCGTTCGCAGTGCACGCAGCGTCTCAAGACGCTGGCGTTCCCGAAGGCCTAGTTCAGAAATATTTTGCACTAGTGCAGTATTGCACGAGTGAAAAGTTTTGTGCACGCAACTGTGACTGACGCAACTGTCTCGGAACACCGAGGAGGTACGTGCGGTTGCCTCAGTCATGAGCCGAGACCCAGAAGTGCCGACGACGCTGACTGCGGCCGCAGTCGACCGCCGGATCGTGGTGATCGGCGCCGGCCAGGCCGGACTCTCGGCCGCCTACTTCCTCCAGCGCGGCGGATTGCGTGCGGGCAGCGACTTCGAGGTGCTCGACGCAAACCCGACTCCGGGCGGAGCGTGGAGCCATCGCTGGGACGCCCTGACCTTCAGCCTGGTGAACGGCGTCCACGACCTGCCCGGCACACGGCTCACCGGTGCCGATCCTGACGAGCCCGCGCGCGAGGTGATCAAGCGCTACTACGGGCGTTACGAGGCCGAGCACGGTCTCCGGGTGGCGCGACCGTGGCGAGTGGTCGCGGTCGAACCGACGGGCGAACCGGTGTGGCGCTTCCTCGTCCGTGCCGAGGGCCCCGGCGGAGCGACGCGGACCTACCGTGCGTCGGCGGTGATCAGTGGTACCGGCACGTGGGATCACCCGTATGTGCCGTGGTACCCGGGTCGTTTCGCGGGCCGTCAACTGACCACCCGGGACTTTCCGGAACCGGAGGACTTCGCCGGACAGCGGGTCCTGGTGGTCGGCGGAGGCATATCCGCTGTCGAGTTCGTCGTACTCCTGGACGAGGCCGGTGCCGTCCCGATCTGGTCGACGCGCACGCCGCCGCGCTGGCGCGACACCCCGTTCGACGCTCGATGGGGGCTCGCCGTCGAGAACGGTGTCGCGGCCCGGACCCGTGCGGGTCTGCGACCGCTGAGCGTGGTCGCGGCCACGGGGCTGCCGCGAACCCCGCGGTTCGCGCCGGCGATCGACAGCGGTGTCCTGTCCTCGCGCGGTCCGCTCGCGCGTCTGGTGCGCAACGGTGTCGAGTTCGCCGACGGCACGAGCGAACCGGTGGACGTGATCATCTGGGCCACTGGCTTTCGGCCGTCGCTCGCACACCTGGCCCCGCTCGGGATCCGGGAGCCCTCCGGCGGCGTGCTGATGGCCGACGACGACGTCAGCGTGGTCCGGGTCCCCGGTCTGTTCCTGGTGGGCTACGGCCGCAGTGCCTCGACGCTCGGCGCGACCCGCGCGGGCCGCCGTGCGGCCCGCGCCGCGCGTCAGTCCTCGGTCGAGAGCACCTCGGCGACGAACGATCCGACGCGGTTGCGCAGTCCGGCCACCTGCTCGGCCCGAATGGCGTCGAGGTCGGTGGCCTTGTGATAGGCGGGCGGCAGCTTACGGGCGTGCTTCGAGCAGTGGAACCCCGAGCACACCAGCGTGCCGATGGTGTCGCCACGCCTGCCCTGCGCACCGGTGCGCCTGGTGGTGTACAGCACCACCTCTTCGCTGAGGTCGACGTCCCGGCACCAGGTGCACATCGTGCGGCGCGACGGCGTCGCCTCGGCGCGGTTGAGGATCAACGACACGAGCCGGCCGTCGTGCTCCACCGCGATGTAGGCGCGGCGGGGCATCTTGCGGTCGCGCCAGCCGTAGTACTCGAGGCGCGAGAAGTCGACGTCGTCGAAGTCGAGGGGAAAGGTGACCTTCTTGATCTCGCTGCGGGTGGCGCCGCGGAACGAGTCGAGGATCTGCTGTTGGGTGTACTGCTTCATATCGATGACCGATCAGTCGAATGCGCGTGGTCGCGCGGGAGAGATGAGGTGAGGTCGGCCCGCGGGCGCGGGTGCGACGGCAGGATCCACTGGCCGATCCATTGGAATCGGCTGCGGAGCGCGGTCATCTGTTCGCGGCGCGGAACGCGCCGGACATCTCCTGAATGTGAGTGATCATGTCGACTCCACGCTAGCGCATCGCGCGGCGGGTGTGCGGACTCGGTGACGATGCCGTATCACCTGGGCCGATGTACCGGGACGGGGAAGGCCGTCCGCGCTAGTATCGTCCTGCTCCGATGAATCCGGACAGAGTTCGCCTCTCGCCCGGTTCCCGGAGACGGTCCACACCGATCGTCACCCATCGAAAGAGAAAGGCCGACGAGCACTTTGGCAATCAATGATCCGCTCAGCGCTGCGGCGCGCGACGCCGTCAAGGACATCGCGACCCGCACATGGCAGAGCCTCCTCGGAATCGGCATCGCCTCGCTGATCCTCGGCGTCATCGTCCTGATCTGGCCGGCGGCGACACTTCTGGTGGTCGCCATTCTTTTCGGCATCTATCTGCTGATCTCGGGCATCTTCCAGGTCGCCGCGACCTTCGGAGTGCAGCACACCCACGGTTGGTGGCGCGTTCTCTCGTTCCTCTCCGGCGCCATCTCGATTCTGCTGGCCTTCGTGGCCTTCCGGAACATCGAGACCGCGGTGATTCTCCTGGCACTGTGGGTCGGTATCGGCTGGATCTTCCGCGGAGTCACCGAACTGTCGGTCTTCATGGACTCGGCGAGCGGCCTGCCCGGCCGTGGCTGGGGCATCTTCCTGGGAATCGTGACCGTGATCGCCGGCGGCATTCTGATCATCTGGCCCATCTCGTCGGTCGCCACCCTCACCGTCGTCTCGGGCATCATGCTCGTGGTGGTCGGCGCAGTCGAGATCGTGCACGCGTTCATGCTGCGGTCGAAGGTCAAGTCCGTCTGACACCGAACTGCGCAGGCACTGCCGGAAAACCTATCGCCCCCGACCCGCAGGTCGGGGGCGATATGCGTCGGTGGGGCCGATTGCCTTCCGCGGGACGCTCGCAGCGGGTAGCGTCGAATCCACTCGGTTGAAACGGCAGCCGAACTCCTGCCCGGAAGGCGCACCGCGCCCGGGCGTTCACATCATCACCGCACAGCGGGCTCCGGTCACGTGTGGCCACGCCTGGGTGCGGTCGGCGTTGAAGGAGCTCTGCCATGACCGACGACGGGTACGACCACGTGCGGGACCTGCTCGCGCAGCGCGAAGCGCTTCCCGCGGGGGATCCCCGCAGAAAGTGCCTTCGAGACGAGGCGGTGGTGGCGAGCCTCCCGCTCGCTCAGCACATCGCGCAGAGGTTCGGCGGCCGAGGGGAGTTCCACGACGACCTCGTGCAAGTGGCACGACTGGGACTGGTCCAGGCCGTCGACAGGTACGCGCCGTCTCGCGGGTCCGATTTTCTGTCATTCGCCGTCCCGACAGTGATGGGCGAGGTGCGCAGGCACTTCCGGGACCGGACCGCGGTCCTTCGCACTCCTCGCAGCATCAAGGAACTGTCATCGAGGATCGGGACGGCTGAAGGACGCCTGACGCACCGACTCCATCGGCTACCGACGCGTGCCGAGCTGGCGGCCGAACTGGATGCCGACCTCGCCGACATCGACGAAGCGCGGATGGCGGCCGCCGCATCGGCTCCGGCCTCGCTCGATCAGCCGGCGGGCGCAGCCGACGACCGATCCGCGATCGACCGGATCGGCCGTCCCGACCCGGCTTACGATCTGGTCGACGTCGCGCAGTCTCTCCGGCCGGCGCTCGCGCGACTGCGGCCGCGGGAGCGCCGCATCCTCGGTCTCCGATTCTTCGAAGACCTCTCGCAGAGCGCGATCGCCCAACGCACGGGGATGTCGCAGATGCATGTCTCTCGGCTGTTGCGTCAGTCGATCGCCACCTTGCGGCAGGAGTTGACGGCGACGTGATCGGCCCCGTGGTGCGCCGCGGTCAGTCGGCCGAGCCCACCGTCGCGGTGATCTCCACGGTGTTGCCGTCGGGATCGATGACCACAGCGTGCCCGGGAGTCGACGGATAGGGGGTCCGGGGCGACGAGGCGCCGAACGCGATCAGCCGCTCGACAGCGGCGGCGACGTCCTGAGTATCGAAGGCCGACAATCGGATCCGAGACTGCGGCCGCGGCGGCATCACGCGTCGCACGATGAGCTGGACGCGCCGGCCGTCATCGACCAGTTCGGCGCGATCGGAGTCCGCGTCCCCGACGGTGAGGTGCAGCGCTCTCGACCAGAAGTCCGCCAGAGTGTCGACGTGATCGGTCAGCAGTACGCATGGTTCGTCCGAGTCCAGCGCCAGCATGAGCTTCTCCTCTCGTTGTGAAACCCGCGACGGGCGGCGCGGCGTCAGGGTTCGAGGACGACCTTGACGTATCCGTCCGACTTCTCCTGGAACTTCCGGTACGCGTCTGCGGCGTCGTCTAGTGGCAGCCGATGCGAGGCGAAGCGGTCCACCCCGAGGGAATCGTCGTCGGTCAGCAGCGGCATGATGGCGTCGGTCCAGCGCTTCACATTGGCCTGTCCCATCCGGAGTTGCACCTGTTTGTCGAAGAGCTTGAACATCGGCATCGGGTCGATCGCACCGCCGTACACACCGGAGACGGAGACCGTTCCGCCTCGCCGGACCACGTCGCACGCGGTGTGCAACGCCGACATCCGGTCGACGCCGAAGGCGGTGTCGATCCGCCGACCGACCGCGTCGGGGAGCAGGCCCACGGCGTGCTGCAGAGCCTTCGCGACCGGTGATCCGTGCGCTTCCATGCCCACCGCGTCGATCACGGAGTCGGTGCCCCGGCCCGACGTCAGATCGCGCACCGCAGTAGCGACGTCGTCGTCGGCGGAGACCGTCTCGACTCCGTTCGCGTCGGCTCGGGCGAGCCGCTCAGGCACTCTGTCGACGCCGATCACGCGGATCCCGCGGTGCGCGGCGATGCGTGCGGCCATATCGCCGATCGGCCCCAGGCCGATCACGGCGAGCGACCCGCCGTCGGGAACGTCCGCGTACTCCACCGCCTGCCACGCTGTCGGCAGCACGTCGGAGAGGTAGCCGAACCGGCTGTCGGGAGGTCCGTCCGGCACCTTGATATGGGTGAAGTGGGCTTGGGGCACGCGGAGATACTCCGCTTGACCGCCGGCGACCGAGCCGTACAGCTCCGAGTAGCCGAACAACGCCGCGCCCGTCCCCTTTTCGCGGACCTGGGTGGTCTCGCATTGGGTGTAGAGCGATCTGTCGCACATGTAGCAACGACCGCAAGAGATCTGGAACGGGATGACGACGCGGTCACCGACTCGGAGGTCGCCGGTGTCGGCCCCCACCTCTTCCACGGTTCCCATCGCCTCGTGGCCGAGGACGTCCCCGGCCTTCATGAACGGCGCGAGGACCTCGTACAGGTGCAGGTCCGACCCGCAGATGTTGGTCGAACTGACGCGGATCACGGCGTCGGTCGGTTCTTCGATCCGCGGGTCGGGGACGGTCTCCACCCGGACGTCGCGTCGGCCCTGCCATGTGACGGCACGCATCGGGACTCCTCACTCGATAGACATGGTGTCCACGGTGTGGTTGCCCGGGTGCGCCCGGATCTAAACGTGCGCGCGGCGGTTCAGGCGTGCTCCGACCGGTCGCGACGGACGTGCTCGTGCGCGCTGAGCACGACTCGATCCAAGCTGGTTCGGGCGCGCGAGGGCATGTCGACGTCGACGAATCTCGACTCGATGGCGGCTGCGAGGGAGTACAGCTTCGTGTTCGACTCCTGCGAGCGCCAGACGAGTAAGTCGAAGGCCTGCTGGGCGTCGAGCCGGTAGACCAGCATCAGTGCGCCCTTGACCCGTTCGATCGTCGACCGCCGGCGGACCATTTCGTCGATGTCCATGTGGGCCCGCCCGGACGGCACCACCGCGCTGCCGCCTGCCGCAGTCCCGCTGTGCGATGCCGCGACGTAGAAGCCGAACGTGCCTTGTCGCCGACCGTCCGGATGTTGCAGTACGTCGGCGATGACGATAACCGGAATCACCGCGCCGCGGGTGTCGATGATGTGATGTTGACTGCTGAACGGCTCGCCGGCCCGCCGGACACGATCGATGAGGTCGGCCACTCGGTCTTTGTCGTCCGGGTGCTTGTGTCTGAGCAGCAGGTCGCTGGTCGGGACCACCGACTCGGCCGACTCGTAGCCGTGCAGGCGGGCCAACTGATCCGACCACTCCCAGCGGTCGTCATCGCGGTAATACCAGAACCGTCCGAACTGGAAGGTTTGGTCGACCGCGAGCCTGGGGTCGACGGGATCGGCGACGCCGTCGTGTCCTTGCACAGGAGTGTCCTCTTCGGAGTCGGTGCGGGCCGGGCCTGCACCTGTCGTCGGGCGGAGGGATTCGATCCGCCGTCGCGTCGACCGTAAGCGACTCGAGGGGTTAAAAGGCTCACCCCTAGGGGTGTACCGGAAATGGGTACGGTTGGGTATGGATCCGATTCGAGTAGCCCTCATCGACGACTACGACGTGGTGGTGCGGGGGCTGGCGACGATGCTCCGGCGGTACTCCGACCGCGTGCGCGTACAGGCGCTCTCGACCTCGGGCGAGGTCGCCGAGGACGTCGACATCGCGCTGTACGACTCCTTCGCCAATCCGCCGGCCGACCGTTCGATGATCTCCGACCTGGTCGCGAACCATCGGGTGCGCAAGGTGGTCGTGTACGCATGGGAGGTCTCGGAGCCGGCTGTCACTGCGGCCCTCGACAACGGTGCGGCCGCGCTCGTATCCAAGAAACTCCCCGCAGGGGAACTCGTGGACGCCTTGGAGCAGATCCACGCGGCGAAACCGTCCTCGACCGTCTTCGCGAGCCGGCAGGAGACCGCGGTGAGCAGTGCGGGCGACTGGCCTGGCCGGGAGGAGGGTCTCACCCAGCGGGAGGCCGAGGTACTGGCCCTCATCACGCAGGGGCTGAGCAATGCCGACATCGCCGACAGCACCGGGTTGTCGATCAATTCGGTGAAGACCTATATCCGCACGTGCTATCGCCGCATCGGTGTCACCACGCGTGCGCAGGCCGTTCTCTGGGGTGTGCACCACGGTTTCGTGCCCGACCGGCCGCGCCGAGGTCGAGGTGCTTAGTCTCCGTTTGCGGCCTCGGCGGTGCCGGTCGGCTTCCGCGGTCGCCGCCGACGATGGGAGGCGTCGCACAGCGGCGGCGTCGCGCTGAAGCCGCACGCGCAGACAGCCACCTGGAAACGGTCGCAGTGGAGCACCGATCCGTCCGGCCGCTGCACGTCGACCGGCCCCTCCACCAGAATCGGGCCTTTCGGCACCACTCGTACTCGGCGGCGTCCGTCGGTCATGCCGGCTCCGCTCGTCCCGGGCGGTCCCCGGTCCGCTGCGCCCGGATGACGACGATCGCTTCGTCGTCCGACTCAGGGTCGAGGAATCCCGACTCCACGAGGGCGTCGTGACGCGACCTGACGACGGGCCCGAACGGAATCCGTCGTTCGGACGTGACTTCGGTCCGCAGACCCGCGGCGCGCAGTGCGGCCACCGTGGCGTCGACGCCGGACAGTTCGGATTGCACGATTAACACCGTTCCACCGTCGGCGAGCAGCCCGGGCACGATGGCACACACCACGTCGAGCACGGCGCGGCCATCAGGGCCACCGTTCCACGCGTGCCGGGGCCCGACCGCCGACATCTCCGTGCCGGGCGGGGTCGGCACATAGGGCGGGTTGCACGTGATGACGTCGAAGCCGGTCTCGCTCACGTCCGCGAGATCGGCACAGACGGTCCGTACCTCGACCCCGGCGTCCGCGGCTGACCGGCGCGTTCGGGCCACCGCATGGCGGCAGGAATCGACGGCGGTGACCTGGGCGCCGGCCAGAGCGGCGGCAACGGCGACCGCGCCTGAACCCGTGCACAGATCCAACACGCGGAGTCCTGAGAGGTCTGCCGAGGTCAGTTCGTCGACCAGCAGAGCGGTGTCCTCCTGAGGTCGATAGACGTCCTGGACACGGTGCAGCGCGGACACGTCCGACGTGATCAGGAGCGAGTCGGTGACGGCGCTTCGCACTCCGAGGGGTCGCTGCCTCGATACGGACTCAGCTCTCGACGCGGTCGTGCTCATGGACAAACCTCCGGCCATCTGGGTACGAGCACACGGGCTCGTCGGTCGAGTGAGGAGTACCCCGCCGTGCGGCCGATCAACCGTCGGATGCGTCGGCCCGGGAATCGCGGCCCGCCTCGAACATCTCCTCGTAGACCTCAGCCGCCTCCGACAGCACCTGCGGAGCGAGGCGGGCGATGACGTCGACCCGGCGGACCAGCGGCTCGTGGTCGGGCCCGCGGCCCACCACCTCGCCGGCCAGAAGCCAGGCGTAGCGGTCGGGGGCGTCGAGTTCGGCATACTTGCGAATGCGTCGCGCGATCCACGGCTTCGGGCTCCGTGTCCACCACGGTTCGGGAGTCAGCGATGCGACCGACAACCCGGGCAACGTGAATGCCGCCTCGTAGTCGAGGCTCGGTCCGGCCTCCGCGTCCGTCGCCGGACCGTGTGAGTATCTGATGTACACCGGCTCGCGGTCGGCGATCTCGTCGACGACGTCGTCCAATGTCTCGAGCGTGCGCAGCCGGGGTGTCGGCGGCGGTTGACGGGTGAAAAGGGGAGCGGTGCTCCGTTGCGGGGTGTTCTCGTCGGCCATCGATCTCGCTCCGTCTCGCGTGTTTCGTTCAGTGCCTGATGAAGCATCGGGTACCCGACCGGGCGTCGGTCACGTCCTGCGATGGTTTGCTTTCGTTCAGGGAGGGTACTTCTGCCGTGGCGATGAAAGGCAGGTGATGCCCGATGTCCCGACCGGGATCGATTCGGGAACGCGTGATTGCGCGAATGCCGGAACCGCGCGGACCGATGTCCGAAGTCCTCATCGAAGCGATACGCGCGAAGGTCGACAGTCGTCCGTCCCGGATCGACGTGCCGGACGGGCTCGATCCGTGGGGCGACGATCTGCAGCTGTCGTTGACCGTGTGCCACGAATTGCACTATCGCGGGTGGGCCGACGCCGGGAGGGATTGCGAGTGGGACCCGGCAGTCATCGACGCGCGCGTCCGTCTCGAGGACCGGTTCCTCGACGCCGTGGCGGATCGGCTGTCGCCGCTGAGCGACGAAGGCACCGCCGATGCCGAACTCGACGCGCTCGCACGGGCCGTTCCCGAGGGAGCGACGGCGCATCTGCGCCGTCACGGCACCGAAGACGAGTTCGCCGACTATTTCAAGGCGCGCTCCATCTACCACTTGAAGGAGGCCGATCCCCACGCGTGGGCGATTCCCCGGCTGCGTCGAGATGCCAAGGCGGCCTTCGTGGCGGTGGAGTTCGACGAGTACGGCGGCGGACGCGGTGAGCGTGTTCACCAGGAGCTGTACGCCGATCTGCTGTCGGCCACAGGGCTCGACCACAGTTATCTCGGCTATCTCAACGACGCTCCCGCCGTGGTGCTGGCGACCGTGAACCTCATGTCGTGTCTCGCGCTGCGAGGCTCACGCCGCGGAGCGACGGTCGGACACTTCGCCGCCACGGAGATGACCTCGCCGGTGGGCTCGGCGTGGCTTCTCAAAGGACTCGAGCGGATCGACGCTCCGGAGGCGGCCCGGCATTTCTACCGTGAACACGTCGAGGCCGACGCCGTGCACGAGCTCGTGATGCGTGATCAAGTCGTCGCGCCGCTCATCGCCGACGAGCCGGATCTCGCCGACGACGTCGTGTTCGGGATCCGGGCCCTCCAGGCAGTGGAGAGCAGGCTGGACGATGCCTTCGTCGATGCATGGAACGCCGGGCGTTCGCTGATGCGGTGTTGACCGGCTTCGCCGTGTCGCCAGACCGGTGGTAAAACGAAGAGACCGCCTCGGTGAAGAGGCGGTCTCTCGTCGCTCCCCCAATTGGATTCGAACTAGTATGGGTACTGCCGGTAGGCGAGAGAATTGCCTGGTCAACTGGCATCGATAACCGCAGCAATATGCAAGAAACGGCATCCTGGGGCATCCTGGGTACCCACCAGGTACCCACTTCGTACCCACCGACTCCGACTCTGACAGGGGGATGGCATGGCCGAGTCGTTCGGCATCATCGACAAGCGCGGGAAGCGCTACCGCGCTCGCTACACCGCACCGGACCCGCACGGCCTCACCGGCCTCACCGCAGCGCAGCGTCGCATCTCAGCGCCGGGCACCTTCGAGACGAAGGCGGAGGCGCGCAGATGGCTGGCCAAGGTTGCAGCGTCGATCGCCGACGGCACGTGGAAGCATCCCGACGTCGAGCGCGCCGAGGCCGAAGCCGCCGAGGCCGAAGCACAGAAGCAAGCCGCTCGCGACGCACAGAAGTCAATCCCGGCGGGGGAGTACGCCGCGAAGTGGATCAGCACCAGAACGAACAGCAAAGGCGAGCCTCTCGCAGCGACGACCCGCTACAACTACCTGAACCTGTGGGAGCCGGCGAAGCCGAAGCGGCCTGGCCACCGCGCCAAACCGGCCGGACGTCTTCATGGATTCGCCGACATCCCTATCGACGCGATCACCGCCGAGATGGTCCGCGAGTGGCACATCACAGCGATGCGCAGCGGCAAATCAACTGCCGTCGCCCGTGCCTACGACCACCTGCGAGCTGTGCTCCACACCGCCGTCGAGGACGACCTCATCGACAGGAACCCGTGTCGCATCAAGGGTGCGTCGAGAACATCCACCGGCATCGAACGAACCCCGCCGACGGATGACGAACTCGCTGTCATCTTGGAGGCGATCCCGGACCGCTACATTCCGCTCGTCATCATGGCCGGCTTCGCCGGCCTGCGGTACGGGGAAGCGTCGGCCATGCGCGCTGGTGATCTAACCATCGAGCGCGATGAGAACGACGACGTCGACTGTGTCCGACTCGCTGTCGCCGAGGCGATCAGCTATGCGCCGACGACTGGTCGGCAGCGGGGCAAGACCAAAACGAGGAACTCTCGTGTCGTCCCCGTCTTCGGCGTCGATGCCGGTGTCCTCGCGGCCGCAGCCGAGGGGAAGGCGCCGGACGAGTTGCTCTGCCCGAGTGCGACGACCGGTGGACCGCTGCCGCACAGCACCTTCGCTGGCCACTGGGATGTCGCGCGAACGAAGGCGGGTCGGCCGGACCTTGCTTTCCACTCACTACGCGCATACGACGGCACGCGATTCGCGCAGACGGGCGCGACTCTGCGGGAGGTCATGGCAAGGCTGGGCCACACCACCATCGAAGCGGCGATGAGGTACCAGAAGGCCGGTACCCGCGACGACGAACTCGCGCGGAAGATGGCTCGGTAGCCAGCGAGTGGCCGCCCAGCGGCCACCACGGGGTCCGTGTCATACACGCCCGACCCCGGAGCCATGCCATGCCATCATCACCATTCCCCGCCGACGCCGTCGCCACCTGGTGGATCATCGAGCGACAGAACGGCCCCGACAGCGCATTCGGTCCCTTCGCCGACGTCGACGCAGCCGAGAGCTTCGCCGCTGAAGATCCGATCGCCGATGACCAGGTGGCTGCCGACTGCCTGGGGGAGTACGTCAAAAGCGCAAGTCTTGAGGATCTAGCCGCAGTCGGAGTCACCGACGTCTGGATCGTGACGTAAGGGCGGTCGCCCAGCGGCCACCCGCAGAAGGCCCGTAGAGCAGCCAACACTACCCATTGGTGATCTGCGTCACGATTAGAGCGCGTACTTGACATAAGGGTTATAATCGCGAACAGCCTCGAATATTAACTTTTGAGCGGTTGGTCATGTCCGCGTTATGTCGGATCATCCGCCCTTGCGAGCCTCCGTCACTCTGAGTACAAATGACGTCGCAGGCCGAAATCGCAGATCAGCGGCAACTTTCAATTCGCATCGACCCAACGTCGATGGTGGATCTGCTGACCGTTCTGACATTCTCCTCACTGTGGTGGGCGTCGGATGCTCGTCCGCTGTCTGAATGACTCTGCCTGTCCCGATCATTGCGCTTTGTCAGATGATTCGACATGGTGAATGTGTCCTTAGAGCCACATCGACACGAGGGGGAAGACATGCCGCAGCGTGCTCGCGCACCCGTGACACACTGGAGCAATGCCCGCGACCGATGCGCACCTGACGCCCGAACAGCGTCGTCGTCGCACCGTGCGTCGTGAGGCACTGGCCGCCGCCCTTGTGAAAGCTCGTCAGGCGGCCGGCCTGACGCAGACCGAGCTGGCCGAGGCCGCGGATATGAGCCGTTCGGCGGTCGCGCGCCTCGAAGCCGGTACAGCCAGCATCGGTTCGGATCGCTTGTGGGACCTCGCGATCGCACTCGGCATGCGCCCGTCGGCGCTGTTCGCGGCCGCAGAGGCCGACGCCGAGGCGCGCGACACCCTCGACGGCGTCTAGACACACGCTTTCCGTCGTCCACAGGACGACACCCATCGCCACCACTGTGACCGACGTGCCTCGTGCACGGTCGGCGATTCACCCATGCCCGAAGAGGTACAGCTATGTCTTCACCCGGCTCTGCCCAGCCGTTTGACTTCTACAGAACACTCAACCTCGACCCGTCGGCACCGCCGAACGCTCTTGCCGCGCAGCTGCACCAGCGCATCAGCCAGACGCCGCCCGGCCCCGGTCGCGACCAACTCCAGCAGGCTCTAGCGATCCTCGGTGACCCGGCCAAGCGACAGGCCTACGATGCGCGTCTGCGGAATCCACAGGCACCGCCGTGGACACCGCCTGAGCTTCATCAGCTCGCGCTCGGTGTCACGGGACCAACAGGTCCGCCGGCACCCCCGACGCGGCCCGGCCAGCCTCGACCGCCGGCGAAGTCGAATCGCGGTCGCCGCATCCTGCTCTTCGGGGGCGGCGCGTTCGTTCTGATCATCATCCTGTTCATCGGACTGGGCGCGATCGTCGGCGGTGGTTCGTCGTCGAACTGTGACGACATCGTCTTCATCGGTGCGGCCGGCTCCAGTCAGCGCGATGGCGAGAAGAAGGCCGCAGAGGACGGGATGGGTGGTTATGTCAACGACACCTATAAGAACCTGCTGTCCGACGCGAACAAGGTCGACAAAACTGTCGAGGTCCGCGTCGTCGACTACCCCGCTGCGGCAGTCAAACCTGGAACCGTCGCGTCAGGCGAGTTCACGCAGTCACTCAATCAGGGCACAGACGTGGCTACGACGATGATCAAAGATGCTGTCGCGCAGTGCTCAGATTCGAAGATCGTCGTCGCCGGCTACTCCCAGGGCGCGATGGTGTCGCATCGAGCCCTGCTCGCGGTCGAGCCGAGCGACCGGATCATCGGGATGCTGATCGCCGACGGTGATCGTCAACCCGACGACCCGAACGTGCTACGAGGCGGCAAAGCTGCTGCCAACACCGGTATCTCGTTCACCGAGTGGGGGCAGGCGCTGTCCGGCATCACTAACGACGGCTTGTTTCCCCAGGCGTGGAAGGGTCGCATCATCTCTTGGTGTATGACCGGCGACACCGTGTGCTCCAACGTGCCAGGGAAGATTGACTTCGACTTCGGAGCAGGGGCGGTCACTCACATGTACGGCTATAACCCGAATGACTGGCGTCCTCACCTCGCCAAGCTCGCACTCGAGTGAGCGGTGGCACCATGAACCACCCCCACTTGGGAGGAAGCGCCATGCCCGCGCATATCGATCTCTACCGAGCGCACGGTCTCGATCGGCACGGCTCGTGTATGCAGCTCGCGCAACAGCTCAAGGCGCAGCTCAAAGGCGCCGACCCTCGCGACACGGTCACGCGCGGTCGCATCGAGGTCGCCCGCGACATCCTCGGCGGCAAGAAGAGTCGCGAGTCCTATGACCGCCATCTGGCCGACCCGGGAGCTCCGACGATCACCGAGCCGGTGCTCGCCGGGATGGCGGCGAAGGCCAAGAAGAGCCGATCGAGCTGGGAGTGGGCGGCGGCGATCGGCGGCGCCATCGGCTGGTTTGCGGGCTGAGACACACCCAGCACCCACTGAACTTTCAGCACGACGTACCGACACGACAGGGGAACACCATGCCCGAACTCGGACCGAATCAACCGACCAACTATTACCACGCGCTCGGCCTGGACCCGGCCGCTCCGCACGACGAACTGCTGGCGCAGCTCCAGCAACGAATCGCCCTGACACAGCCTGGACCCGAACGAGGCTACGCCGAGCAAGCGCGGGCCGTCCTCGCCGATCTCGGAAAGCGGCGCATCTACGACCAGCGGTTGCACAACCCGAACACGAATCCGTGGACTCCCGGCGAACTGCATGAGCTGGCCATAGCGCAGCCGACCGAGTCGACCGCCGGGCTTCTCACGCAGCTAAAGGCAGCGCCGACACGGATCATGGCCATCGTCGCGGGCGCACTCCTGATCGTCCTGGTCATCATCGTCACCGCGGTCGCGTGCACCGGCGGGAGCGCCGACGTCGCAAGTGACCTCGAGAAGACCTCTGAGGTCTCGCCGCACTCCGAAGCCAGCGACAACGCAGATTCCAACACCGACCCCGCCGACTGCACCGTGCTCACCGGCAACCGTCGCTGGGACATCTTCGGCAAACTCCAGAGCAGCGGCGGCGCCGTGCGGCTGCTCACCGAGTACCGCATCCCGCTGCCCAACACCCCGACGCCGAATATCGAGAGCGCACCGATTTTCCTCGCCGACGGCGGGTTGGCCTTCTTCTACGACTACCCCGACCAGGACAAGAAGGTCTCCGTCGCCGAGATCTCCTCGTCCGGCGAGGTCACCACGCGGGTGGTCAGCGACCGGATCGGCGAGTTCCCCGACAAGTACCTCGAGCGCACGAACAACGTCATGGGGCGGAAGATCGTCAACACCACCGTCGTCGCGGGAGCACCCGACATCAAGTTCGGCGCCTTCGTCGACGACCCGACCGAGAGCTCCATCCAGACCGACCGCCGGATCTTCTACTCGCTCGACAAGCGCGACCCGTCCAAGGTCATCGTCGTCCTGCCGGGCTACTTCTACGAGGGCGGCCAGAAGATCAACGGGATCTTCAAGGTCTACATCGGCGAGGCCCTCGAGACCGACGACCCGCAGTCCTGCGTGGTGAAGTGATCTGACATCGCTGTCGGCCAGCGGTACCGAGCACCCACACGAGATCGCCGCCCAGCACGATCGCCACGAACAAGGAGACATGAAATGCCCAGCATCAAGACCCGCATCGCCACTGTGGCCACCGCCGCGGCCATCGCCACCGGCGGCCTCGTTGCCGCGGTTCCAGCCCAGGCTCAGGCCGCACCGGGCGGCATCGCGACCGGCAATTACTGGTACGAAGCCTTCGCCTACGGCGTCATCCCATCCGGAAAGGCGCCCGCGCGCGTCGCGAACGGTCGACTGACCATCTACGGCGGCTTCGGCATGAAGAACGTCAAGCGCATCCACGCTACCCCGCGCGGCGCGTACGTCGACCAGGACGGTTTCCAGCGCCACGTCTACAAGCGGACCGGGAATCACCGCTACCACGCGACGATCATGTGGGGCGCCGTGCCCATCGGCCACAGCGTGCTTACGCCGCGCCGCTGACCGCCGCCAACTGACCGCGAAGGCCGCCGCTGCCACACGGCGCGGCGGCCTTCGTTGTCCCTACCTGTCGAAATGCTTTGGGGGAAGCCATGGCCGACGCCCGATTCGCCTCGCTCGACCGCCTTCAGACCGCATTGGTCGCGCTGGTCGCCGCGGCCACGACGACGCTTGTCCAGCTCGCGCTGCTCATCACCATCGACCTGCGTGCAACTGACCGCGGCACATCCCTGCGCGACGTGCTCACGAAGTGGGACGCGCAGTGGATGATGAACATCGCCGACCGCGGATACTTTGGACCGCCGATCGACCAATCGGTCGCGTTCTTTCCGGGCTACCCGGTGCTCGTCCGTGCCGTCGGCGCTCCGCTGGCGGTGTTCGGCGTACCCGACGCGACGCTGACCACCGCAATCGGCGTCTCCGCGCTGGCCTCGCTCGCCGCCGCCGTCGGCCTTGCGTTCCTCGCCCTCGACATCTGGTCACGTCTTGGCCGACCGATCACCCTGGCGACGCTTATCGTCGTGCCGGTGGCCGCCGGTGTCATCTTCTCCGGTGCGCCCATGTCGATCATTTACTGGATGCCCTACAGCGAGGCCACCTTCACCGCGCTGGCCGTATGGTCGCTGGTCGCGATGATCCGGCATCGCTACCTCACCGCGGGCGTGCTCGTCCTGCTCGCCGGCGTCACCCGGCTGACCGGTGTAGCGCTGGTCGCGACGCTCGTCGTCGCCGCGCTCGTGCAGCTCATCTGCTGGTGGCGTCGACGTCACGAGTCCGATACCCGGTTCCCGTGGCGCGCCGCGGTCGCGCCCGTCATCGGCGGCACCGGCATCGCTGCCTACCTGACGTGGGCGAGTGTCCAGACCGCTTACTTCGGAGGGTATTTCGCGGTCCAAGACAGGGGATGGAACAGCGAGTTCGACGGCGGCCGAGCCACAATGCAGTGGCTGCGCGACACACTCGGCGACGGCTTCGTCGACCCGGTGACCACCGGCTACACGATCAGCTCGTGGGCCATGGTCGTGGTCGGGGTCCTGCTGCTGGCGTCGCTGTGGCCGCTGCTGCGCGGTTGGCTGCCCTGGCAGGTCTGGTTGACCGCAGTCCTCCTGGCGGTGATCGTCTTGGGCTCGGACGGCGTGATGCACAGTCGCCCGCGCTTGCTGCTCCTGGCGACGGCACTGCTTCTCCTGCCGTTCGTCGTCCGCGCGGTGCACCTTGCTGCGAGTATGAACGGCTGGCGCCGGTGGGCGACGTCGACCGCGCTAGTCGTCGCTGGTGCTGGTTGGTGCGCGATGGGATTCTGGGCCTCCGCGCACATGCTCGTCGACTTCAGGTACGGAATTTGACACTCATCACCACTACGAAGAAGGAGGCCCGACGTGGGCACGTACGACAGCATTGAACTTCATGGGATCGACTTTCAGACGAAGGCCTTGGGTCGCGGTCTGGCGACGTACCGGATCGGTGACGAGGTCCGCCTTGAGACCTACGCCAACTCCGAGGAGGAGGCCGCGGTCGCACGTACATACCTGTACGACGAGGTGCCCCGGCGGTACGCGTTCGAGGCAGTGGCCCGTGTGCACTTCGTGGTGGAAGACGGACGGATCGTCGGGCTGGCAGACGAGATGACGTTGTACGACGAGATGGGCACCGACGTCTTCAACATATACGGCCGCGACGAACACGACGAGATTCATAAGCTTTTGCCCGGCGCGTTCGAGCCAGAACGACCGCCACGCACGATGCACCCCGGACAGCCGCCGCTGGAAAGCCTTCCGAAGCGCCCCCGTCGCCCCGGGAGCACGAACGACTCGCTCGACTTCTTGCTAGAGGAGGACTGACACATCGCTATCACCTACGCCATCCCCGACATCCACGGTTGCCTGCCCGAGCTGCGCGAGACCCTGGCCAGGGTCGAACTGACTGACCCGACGACGACGCTGGTGTTCCTCGGCGACTACGTCGACCGCGGGTCGGACTCGGCCGGCGTGGTCGCGGCCGTCAAGGAGGTGTGCGACGACCACCCAGGCCAGGTGGTCGCGTTGGCCGGCAACCACGAGACCTGGTTCATCAACTGGCTTGATGACGATGACGAGGACGCCTCATGGCTGCTCGCCGACCTCGGGTTCCGGACCGTGCGTTCGTTCCTCCCGGCCGACGTGTATGAACGGGTAGCCGCCGAGCTGGCCGAGGCCATCGAGGGTGGGAGCATCGACGCCGACCTCGCCGGTCAGGTGAACGCGGCCATCAAGCGCGAGATCGTCAGTCGTCATGGTGATCTGATCGCCTGGCTGCGGCGCCGACCGATGTTCCACGAGACCGACACCCACCTCTACGTTCACGCCGGAGTGGACGAGGCGGCTGGCCGCATGTGGAAGTCGATGACGCCCACCGAGATGCTGAACGAGAAGTTCCCGCCGACGCTCGGGCCAAACCGCATCGGGAAGATCATCGTGGCCGGCCACACGGGGGTCGGAGCGCTGCACGCGAAGCAGGGGCGCTTGAAGTGCTGGGATCCGTACGTTGACGCCGGGCACGTGTACCTCGACGGACGGGTGGAGACGACCGGCGTGCTGAACGTCATGAAGTACGACGCGAAGACGCGTGAGACGACGTTCCTGTGATCGCGCGGTCCTGCACCTCGCCGGCCGACGGTTGGCGAGGTGCAGTCGTCTTCTTCCGTGGCCATGCTCACCGCTCCTCACGAGCACACGTTGGCCAACCTCATATGTCAGCTGTCCGTGATTGAATCCGATGAAGCGACTCGCTCGCACCCCGTCGACGAGCCTGCGCGAGTTCTCTACGATGGATCAGTGTTGTCAGTGAGGCGGATGGTGCAAAGTGACTGATTCTGACCTACGGCAGGTCTCTGTGATCGATCTCTTCAGTGGGGCCGGCGGACTGTCGCTCGGGCTTCGGCAAGCTGGAATGGAGATCGCAGCCGGCATCGACATCGAGGAGTCGTGCCGCTATGCCTACGAGTCCAACATCGAGGCTCCGTTCCTGGCGGCCGATGTGCGAGACGTGACTGGCGACATGCTCAACCGGACGTGGGCCCCTGGACACATCCGTCTGCTGGCCGGCTGTGCTCCGTGTCAGCCATTCTCGGCGTATCGGCGCGGTGCCGACACCAGCAGCGAGGCAAGCTGGCCCCTTCTCGACGAGTTCGCGAGGTTGGTTTCGGAGTCGAGACCAGAGCTTGTCACGATGGAGAATGTGCCTCGTATCGGCAGTTCTGCCGTGTTCGGACGGTTCGTGGCCAGTCTCGAGTCTCTCGGATATCACGTCACGTGGGAGACCTGCTACGGCCCGCTGTTCGGACTGCCGCAGCATCGCAGGCGCCTTGTGCTCCTTGCCTCGCTCCTCGGCCCGATCGACAACCCCGCTCCCACGAACCCCGATCCGGCCGAAGTGTCCGTGCGAGCGGCGATCTCGGGGCTTCCGCGAGTGGAGGCAGGTGCGAGCGATCCGTCTGACCCGATGCACAAGGCACGCGGGCTCTCGCCGGTGAACCTCAAGCGGATCCGGGCGAGCACACCGGGCGGTACGTGGGAGGACTGGCCAGAGGAGCTCCGCGCACCCTGCCATCGGAAGAGCTCCGGTGCCACTTTCCGGAACGTGTACGCCCGCATGACATGGGACGACCCGTCCCCGACGATCACCACGCTGGCGCACAACTTCGGGACAGGCCGGTTCGGACATCCGGAGCAGGACCGTGCGATCACCCTCCGCGAGGCCGCGGTCCTCCAGGGCTTCCCGACCAGCTACGTGTTCGTCGCTCCGGGGCAACCGATCTACATGACCACCGTCGGCCGGATGATCGGAAACGCGGTGCCGCCCCCGATCGCGAGAGCAGCTGGTGAGCATCTTCTCGCCCATGTCCGCCACACCTCGGTCGCCTGACGACGGCCTGTGGGACCCTTGCCGCATGGGTAAGTTCAAGATGCGGGTCGACTTCTCGGTCCTCGATTCACTCGGCATCAACCTGTACAGCAATGCGGCCGCGGTGTTGTCAGAGCTGGTCGCCAACGCGTATGACGCTGACGCGACCAGAGTGGACATCAATTGGGACCAAGGTGATAAAGACGCGGTCATAGTGCGAGACGACGGGTGCGGCATGTCCGTCGATGAGATGAACGAACGCTTCCTCACCGTCGGATACCGCAAGCGAGATCCCAAGAACGAGGGTGACACCTCGCCTAGGTGGGGGCGGCCGTTCATGGGGCGAAAAGGCATCGGGAAGCTCTCGGTATTCTCCATCGCCAATGTCGTTACCGTGTACTCCACCAAGAACGGCCAGACCAACGCCTTCAGCATCGACGTCGATGTACTTCGCGAGACCATGGAAGTCGGTGGGGACTATGAACCAGTCGATGTCACCGACATCCCGGACGCGTACGCGACCCAGGGCACTGTTCTGGAGTTGACCTCACTCCGTTCGAAGCGGATGGACCTCACGATCAACTCACTCAGGAAGCG
Organism: Gordonia cholesterolivorans; assembly: GCF_039531975.1. Classification (NCBI taxonomy): domain Bacteria; kingdom Bacillati; phylum Actinomycetota; class Actinomycetes; order Mycobacteriales; family Gordoniaceae; genus Gordonia; species Gordonia cholesterolivorans. The sequence continues at coordinate 141,428 of NZ_BAAARB010000005.1, forward strand.
ATTGGCCCGCCGGTTCGACGTACTTGACGAGACCCCGCCGGAGAAGGGTGGCTTCGCGATTGCAATCAACGGCAATCGAATCAACTGGGCGGACCGTCAAGAGCTGAAGAAGCTGCAGTTCATCTGGGAGTTCGGTGACGACAAGCTCCCTGACTCAGTCCTGCCGAGCGATGTCGAACGGTTCGACCTCCCTAACGTGGTTGACGCGTCACGTGACTGGAAGATATCAGGATGGTTCGGTACCGCGAAGAAGCCAACCGACCTCACCGATGACGCAGAGGCCGGCTCGTTGAAGAACATCATCGTTCTCGCTCGGAAGAGGCCCATTCAAGAAGGGATCATCGAGAAACTCGACTTCAGTCGAGTGTTCGGCAACTACGTGACAGGTCAGGTTGAAGCTGACTTCCTCGACATTAACGACTTGGAAGACATCGCGACGAGTGACCGACAGCGGCTGATCGAGGACGATCCTCGAGTTCAAGCCCTGCAGGAGTTTCTCCGCAAGGCCTTCGTCAACGCCGCTGACACCTGGTCGAAGCGCAGGCCGAAGAAGGAGGCCCCAGATGTCATGGGCAAGTACCCCAAGATCAAAGAGTGGGTTGAACACCTCGACGATTATCAGAAGCAGTACGCGGAGAAGATGATCGGCACGATCGCCAGTCTCGATTTCGAACCCGGTGCTGAAGCTCAGCGCATCGACCTATTCAGGTCAGGCATCCTCGCCTTCGCGCGCGTCGGGCTGAGGAAGGCGACGGACGACCTCGATGCGCTGTCCAAGGTGACCGCCGCGGACATCTTGCCGTTGCTCGGGAAGCAGTCTGAGTACGAAGCCGGACTCTGGGTGGACATCTTGAAGTCCAGGGTCGAGGCCATTGAGCAGTTTCAGAATCTGACGGAAGCCGATGAGAAGGAGAGGGTTCTCCAGGCTCATCTTTTCAATCACCTTTGGCTCCTCGATGCCTCCTGGGAGCGTGCCGTCGGCAGCGACCGCATGGAGGAGAGTCTGAAGAAGATGGCTGCCGGCGAGTTCGACCTGGACGCAGCCGGGATGAACGAACGGGACCGAGTCGACATCCGCTATGCGACGATGGCGGGCAAGCACATTATTGTTGAGCTGAAGCGGTACAGCGTGAAGGCCGATATTGACGACCTCAAAGAGCAGGGCGGTAAGTACGGTTACGCGTTGAAGGAGGTTCTCAAGGCCCGCGGGGAAGAAGATCCGGACATCGAAGTCGTCTTCGTCCTAGGTCAGGCTCCGAAGGTAACAGCTCAAGTGATGAAGGATGACAAGGATTACATAGCCTCGACCTTGGCAATGGTGAACGGAAAGGTTCGCCTTTATGATCAGCTCATCGAGAATGCGGTGGCCCAGTACGAGGATTACTTGCAGGCATCTACCGACGCCCGGGAGCTCGACGATCTGCTCGGCTCTATCGAGAGAGTCGGTGAAGACGACGGCGATGACGGCCCCGAAACGAAGGCCGATGGATCCAAGACCAAGAATTGACGCGGTGGCGCGGTGTACTGGCTGACTAGCGAGTAACGCCCGTGTCGACTCCCATCATCCGCTACGTCACCGAGCGAGTCGTTGAGGAGGTGCTTCTTCATCGCGTCGCGTCATGACTTCTTGGGCATTCGTGAATGGACCTCGACCAGCGCGGACTCCAGACGCTGCTGCGCCGCGTACCCCGACACGTCGAGCCATCGCCACACCGCCCACAGGAGCGCGTGGGCCGCGGCCTCGACCGTCTCGGTGATGAACGCTGGGTCCGGCAGCCGCCGTGTGCGGAAGTGTCCCGGTTCGTACTCCTCGCCGAGCGCGACGTCATAGCCCTCCATGCCGAACCAGTACTGCCCGTGGGCAGCCCCGCTCGCGGCGTTCCACAGGTAGCACCACCGCGCGGGGTCGCGGCCGACGGCTTCCGCTGCCTTGCGTACGAGGCTCTCGTATCCGGGCGGCCGGTTCGCCGGCGAACCCAGCCTGACCTCTGCTGCCCGCTCCCGCGTCGTGGTCATGCGATCTTCGATCAGATCGACGCGATAGCCCCCGGCCTCCTGCGCTTGGAGCTGGTAGCTGAAGTCCTTGTACATCAGCCGCAGTGACCGCTCAGCGCACTCGCGCTCGTCGTCGACGGCGTCGAGGATCCACAGCGCGTGCGCCGCGGATTCCAGGCCGGCCCGCCCCATCATCACGTACGACAGGTAGCGGACGTGGTTGATGTCGCCCTCCTTGAAGTCGTACGGCGCGACGAGGTCCGCGAACAGCAGCAGGTGCTCGATGCCGGCCGTAAGGTACGAGCGCGACCACACCGAGACCTTCTCCCAGCGGTACAACTGGTCGATCTCAGCGAGCAGACTCCCCGGTGCCGGGTCCACGGCCCCGTCCATCGCCAGCTCGCAGCTCCGGATCGAGTATGTCGCCTCAGCCCAGCGTCGCTGGTGCTCCTCGGCGAGCAGATTAGTCGGGACCGTCATCGGGCAATCCTCTCAGACTCCGGACGGCGTCCGGGCCTCTCGACCCGGACGCCATCCATTCATTTGCATTGCTGCAGCACCTGCTGCAATCGGGACCAGGCGACCCGCTCCATCGTGTCGCCGAGCGTGCCCCGCTTGGACTCCCACGCCCCGCCGCCGAGCAGTGACCGTCTACCGGTCGTCAGGTGCGACAGTTCGGAGATGAAGGACTCCCAACCCAGCGCGGTCGTGGGGAGATCGTCGTCTTCGTCCGTGCCGAGCTCCCACGAAGAATCCGTCGCGACCGCCACCCACAAGTCGCAATCGATCTCCGCCGTGAGGCGGATCGCCGGGGACTCGATCGCAGCCCGGAACCACTCGTCGATGTCGTCGTCCTTCTCCGCCGCAGCAATCCGGTTCCGCTGATTCTGCCTCCAGCTCAGCTGATTGCGCAGTCGACCGTGGATGCCAGCCGCTCCTCGGCCCGAGCCGTGGTACCTCACGAACCCATCCTGATCAACCCAGGCGTACACGCCGGGCTCGGTCGGGATCTCGCTGGCATCGTCGACCTTCCGCCAGTCCAGCTGGGTGAGGTCTCGGACAGCCTCGAATCGAATGGCAGGCACGGCCGCGGTGCCGTAGAACTTCGTGAACTCGTCGAACATGTGCAACTCCTACCTCTACTCGACGGCGACCGAGGCTTGTCCTCGGCCCTGCGAGAGCAGGTGGCGTCAAGCTAGCAGCTGGGTACGACAGTTCCTGTCTCTTGCGGGCCGAGCGACTGCCCAGCTGGAGCTGCCGCGACACTCGATCGAACAAACTTGCGACATTCTGGGGTACACCCTGCTTGAACATCGCGCGGTGTCGGATCATCCGTCAAAACAGGGCATGAATCGGATTCACTTGACACAATCAATCCGAAGTCCTAGACTTGATCTAGACAAAGAGTAGCGCCGCGGCTGACGCCGCCGAATCGAATGGAGAAGAACATGTCGACCCTCATCACCAACGGCGCCGTCGATTCGGCGGCGGAAAAACTGACGGACCGACTGCTCCTGACCGGCCCGCCCGCGCCCACTCACCTGACGACGCTCGCCCAGGAGCTCGCGTTCCACCGCGCCGACGCCGAGCGACGTGCCCGCGACGAGGCCGCCTCCGAAGCGCTCCTCGCCGCGACGCTGCAGCGGATCCCCGGCGAGGTCGGCTACACCTACGCCCGTTCGGCCGGAGCGAGCGTTGCGGAGGCAGCCATGATCGACACGACCGAGACCGACTTCCGCGATGATCCGCTGCCCAAGACCGAGGTGGCACGCCGCAAGCGCGCCGCCACCCGCGCGGCACAAGAGCTCGCGCACGCACTGCTCGCCGAACCGATCGATGACCTGGACCTGATTCGCTTCTACGAGGGCATGGAGATCGCCGCCGAAGACCGCGAGGACGGCTACAGCGACGTCTCGCCCGCGGTCTACGCCGAAGTCGAGCGCATCGTGGCCGACTGGGCGGACGCCGGATGACCGGCAAGCGGATCGGCTACCGGCGCGTAAGCACCGTCGACCAGAACGCGGACCGGCAGCTGGACAACGTCCAGGTGGACAAGATGTTCACCGACAAGGTGAGCGGCAAGTCGCTCGACCGGCCCGAGCTGCAGAAGGCGCTGGACTACGTCCGCGACGGCGACACCTTCATCGTGCACAGCATGGATAGACTCGCGCGCAACATCGACGACCTGCGCCGCACGGTGAAAGAGCTGACCGGTGCCGGAGTTCGCGTCGAGTTCGTCAAGGAGGGGCAGATCTTCACCGGAGAAGACTCGCCGATGTCCAATCTGATGCTGTCGCTGCTCGGTGCCGTCGCGGAATTTGAGCGAGCGCTCATCCTCGAACGCCAGCGTGAAGGCATCGAGCTGGCCAAGCGGGCCGGCAAGTACAAGGGTGGACGGCCCAAACTCGACGCCGAGCAGGCCGCGGAGTTGGCGCGCCGCAAGGCTGCCGGCGAGCGTGTCGCTGACCTGGCACGTGAGTTCGGCGTGTCCCGGCAGACCGTGTACTCGTACGTCGCGGGGGTCGACTCGACGGATCGATAATGTTCCTTATCGTTATACGTTCGGCGAGGTGCCGGCGAATGGTCTGACGCCGAACGCGGGTCGGCGAGCACGCCCACGTCCACGATGGACGCGCGTCTCTTGTCTGATGCGCTCACTACGATGACGACAGTCCAGCCGACCCTGACTTGTAGGAGCAACCTCGTGGGCAAGAAATCGACGAAGCCTCAGCCGAGCGATGCCGATCGGCTCAGCGCTTTCGTCCGGCGTCTGCGCCGGATCGAAGCCCATCCGCTCATCGCCGCCGATGGTGGCGCGTTGATCCGTCACCTCCACACGACACCCTTCAGGGTGCTCGCTCTTCAGAAGCCCGACGGCACACCGGTGGGCACGCAGTTGAAGTTCGACCTCCCTGACGAAGTGGTGTTCGAGTCGCTGGCCGCGCGATTGCGACCGATGACGTTGGCCAATGACGTTCTCGGGCACGCCGCGGTCATGGATTCGCTCGACGCTTTGACCGCGCACGTCGACGATCCGCGAATCGCGAAGGTGAACGCCCAGGCCCGCGCCGACTGGGCCGCGGCGACAGAGCGGGACAGGGCGCGCGGCGGAAAGGTTCGTGCGTACAAGATGGTCGTCGGCACGCGGGGCGGAGACGACGCCGTAACCCTCACGGACCTCGACCTCGCGTACGCCTGGCTGTACGAGGACTCCCTGCACGGTGACCTGCCGTCCACCGACATGGTCAGTTCGCGTGACAGGTACTTTGCGGCGGTCACGGTCTTCTGCCACATCGCCGTCGTCGCGCTCAAGACCCTCGGCTACTTGCGCTGGATGATTGAGAACGGCCACCTCATCCTGCCGGATGCGGCGCTCAACGCCGAGGTCGTCGTCGTCGAGCCAGCATGGACCGAGAACGTCGCCGCTCACATGGCAGGCCCTGAAGTGAATCCTGACGAATTCGAGGACCCCGACTCGATCCCGGACGGAGCACTGTCGATCCACGACTTCATCCACGAGAACTACGGCCGGGCTGGCGACGACGAATCCGTCGTAGAGGCTGGTTTCGAGGCCACAGTGCACATCGGAGAGGCGGAGAGCACGTCTCCGGAGACTGCCGAGCACACGAATGACTTCATCGACGAGCTGACCGCAGGCGACTGACTGACCGACCGTGGGGGATGGAGCAACGAATCGAAACCACTGTCAACGTCTACCTCGGCGATGTCGAGATCACCGACGGCCCCGCAACAATCGACCTGGTCGACGACGGCCCGGTCGAGCTACTGATTCCGGTGCAGCTTGGCGCGCTCGGCTCGCTGAGCATCCGTTTCGGTTGATCCGCCGGCACAGCCGGCGCCAAAGACCTCCTCGAACCCATCGAGGAGGTCTTTTCATGTCCACACCCATCACGTCCACCGCCACGCGCTCGGGCTCCCGCGTCATCGTTTCGCGCGACGACCGCGTGCTGCCCGGCCACGAACCGCTCATCATCGTCCTCACCGATAACTGCGACGTGCTGACGTTCGCGCCGCCCACCGCGGCGGCGCTCGGAAACTTGCTGATCCGCGCGTCCACCGACGTCGTGGAGCTGGACATCAAGGTGTCCAACAGCTACGCCACCGGCGAGAGCTTCACCCGGACCATGACAGTCGACGCCGCCGCGCCGCGTGACGACGCGGATCTGGACGACTGGGCCTACGAGCAGCTGTTTCCGCACACCGGCGAAGGACCGCAGTACGCGACCGTCGAGGGCGTGTACGAGGTCGAGGTGCTCCGGGCACCCGATGCGTTCAGTCACCTGGTCAGTTTCCGAGCCTCCAGCGCGGGATGACCGACACCCCATCGACACCACGACACCAGGAGCACACATGCCCGCATCCACACGCACGCCGCAGCAGACCGCGAAGGAAGTCCTGCGCATCATCGGCATTGACGTGCTCAATAGCCGCAGCGTCGTGCTTACCGACCGCGACGACGTCGGTGCGCGCGTCTTCACCCACCTCATCAACCCCGGACAGCTCGCCTACGCGTGCGAGCAGTACCGACTGACCACCGGCGAGTCGATCGACCATGAGGCGCTCGAACAGAGTCTGCCCTGGCTGACAGACGAGGACTTCGAATGACCAACGCCCACGAGCCCGCGATCTGGGCGGGCTGCATGCACCACTTCAACTGCGGCTTCCTCGTCGGGGAGTGGTTCAGCGCTGTCGACGCCGACGAGATCACTCTGGCCGCGGTCCACCGCAGCGGGCCCGCCGTCACGCCCGAGTGCGAGGAGATCTGGGCTTACGACATCGAGAACTTCCCGGAGGCCAAGGAGATGGATCTGCTGGAGGCCGCCCGGTGGGGCGAGCTGTACGAGGAGGTCGGCGACGACGCCTGGCCGGCCTTCTGCTCCTGGGTCGCGTCCGGGAGCTACGTCGAAGGCGGCGACCAGATGCCGAGCGTCTCGGACTTCCGCGAGCGCTACCGTGGCACCTGGGAGGACTGGAACGCCTACGTGTGGGGCTACATCGTCGACATCGACCTGCATCACGACTGGCCCGAGGACGCGGTGCGGTTCTTCGACTTCGAGCGGTACGCGGCGGAGATGGCACACGACTTCACCGTCGAGCCCGCTCCAGGCCGCTGTGTGTATGTCTTTAGTGACAACTGATCTCTGCCAGCATGGAGCCATCGACGACGGAAGGAGAGCAATGACCGACGTTCCCGACTGGGCCAGTGATGCCCTGCGCCGCACCTGGCCGACGCTCACCGAGGACGACCGACAGGCACTCATCGCCGACCGCGAGAACTCGCTGCTGCGAACCGCGGCGGTCCAGCTGCGCGGCACCGACCTCGATCGCAGCGAACACGGCGGTGACTTCACCCTCGACGGACTCTACGAGCGCGGCATCCGCTGGCACGCAGAGGCTTTTGGCGAGCCGTGGAACGGTTGGGCGACGCCGATCGTCACAGCGGCGACCGCCAAGAATATGTTCGCCGACCTGCTCGAACTCGGTGAGGCGGACGGTCCGCTCGGCGCGATCACAGACGACGGGCTGCTCGTCTACGGCGAGGATGAGGACGACAACTTCGTGATCGCGCCGAACGACCGTGGCGAGTTCGCGCTGTGGGAGTTGGGCTGGACGTTCTTGAAGTACCCGTGACCGCCAAAGAAGTGAAGACCCCGAGATGCCTGTTGGCTCTCGGGGTCTTCTGTTTCACCGAGCCCCTGCCGGGAGCGCCCAGGGCAGGCGCTTCGCGCCGGCCCTGGATCTACTGTTCGCTGTGACGGGGACATCCGCGTGCGGTTGGATGGGCGACATGACCGACATCGACGACGAGTTCGAGCGGACCCAGCCCATCGGCAACGCGATCAACGCCGTCGCCCGCGCCGAGCAGGTGATCGACCCGCCGACCATGCCCGACGCTGTCGCCGCCCGTCTCGACGCGCTCATCGACGATCTCACCGGTGGCGCCTAGATCACCCGGCCGGGTGCCCGGGAATGTCGCCCCCAGCGGGTAAGTTCTAACGCATGGGTAACGTGACGCCGATCGGCGCGCCGCGACCTCGCGTCCTGGAGTTCTTCGCGGGGATCGGACTGGCGAAAATGGGCCTGGAGCAGGCGGGATTCTCCGTCGCCTGGGCCAACGACTACGAAGAGGACAAGAAGGCCATGTACGTCGCCGAGCACGGCGACAACCATCCCTTCGCCCTCGGCGACGTCGCGAATGTGACCGTCGACCAGCTCCCGCGCGATGCAGCCCTGGCCTGGGCCAGCTCGCCCTGCACCGACCTAAGCCTGGCCGGCAACCGCGCCGGGTTCGCCGGTGCTCAGTCGGGCACGTTCTGGCAGTTCATCCGGCTGATGGACGACCTCAAGGACGACCGCCCCGAGGTCGTCGTACTGGAGAACGTCGTCGGCCTGGCCACCAGCCACGGCGGCGACGACCTCACCGCAGCGATCCGAGCATTCAACAAGCTCGGCTACAGCGTCGACGTGCTCGCCCTCGACGCCCGCCGCTGGCTGCCGCAGAGCCGACCGCGGCTGTTCCTCGTCGGTGCCCAGAACCCGCCGGAGGACTGCCCGGACCCGAACAGCGAGCTGCGACCGGACTGGCTGCAGTCGTTCTTCGGCGATCCCACCCTCGACACTCACCGGGCCGCGCTCCCCGCGCCGCCGATCCCCAAGACCGACGGCCTCGACGAGGTCGTCGAGCCGATGAAGCCCGGCGACGCTCGCTGGTGGGACGCCGAGCGGACCAAGAAGTTCGTCTCGTCCCTGTCGAAAGTCCAGGCCGAGCGCATCGCCGAGCTGAAGAGGGGCGACTCCGCGACCTACCGCACCGCCTACCGCCGCACCCGCAACGGCGTCGCAGTGTGGGAGGTCCGCGCCGACGCCGTGTCCGGCTGCCTGCGCACCGCCCGCGGTGGCTCGTCCAAGCAGGCCGTCGTGAAGCTCGGCGGCCCGGGCAAAAAGCTGCAGGTCCGCTGGATGACGCCCAAGGAGTACGCGGCCCTGATGGGGGCGCCGGACTACGACCTGTCTGGTGCCCGGACCAACCAGGCGCTGTTCGGCTTCGGCGATGCCGTGGCCGTCCCGGCCGTCAAGTGGCTCGGTGAGAACTACCTGCTGCCGCTACTGAGAGGCGAGCTGGGTGTGAGAACCTCGACGGTCGAAGACGCGCTCGGTGAGGCGGTGTCGAATGGGTAGCCAGGGGGTCGCCACCTACAACGAACCGGACGACGGATTCACCGTTCCCGACCGTTCCGCCCTGCCGACCGCGTTCGTGCAAGGGTTCCGCAAGCTGCTCGATCAAGCGTTGCGGACGAAGGTCCCCGGTCAGAAGAAGTCGATCGGTGCATCAGCGGGCATCTACGCGTTCTACGACTACGACGACGAGCCGATCTACGTCGGTCAGACCGTCGAGACCCTCGGCACTCGTGTTGGTAGGCACATGCGCGGACAGCGCACCGACACCGTCGCCTACCACGTACTGGACCCGATGGAAGTCGCGACGCTGCACCTCTACCCGGCCGAGCACCTGCGCCCGGCGAAGGGCGACAGCGACGAAGTTAAGGCGCAGAAGAAGGCCGCGGTCAACGCCATGGAGTACTCGGTGTACTACCACGCGATCCGGGAGTCCAAGTACGGGTCGATCCTCAACGAGAAGATCCCCCAGCCGACGCCCGTCATGACCCCTGAAGAGCTCGGTGAGCCGTACAAGTTCAACCTGATCCCCGAGGGCATGCGCGAGGTGCGATCACACCCTGACACCCGCATCGCGCGACGGGCGCACACGCTGGCCCAGCTGGCCGGCGTGTGCGAGGACCGCGGTGAGGTCACCGAGGGGCTGCGCCGGGTGATCGTCGTCCAGGCCGTCCGTCTGGCCGACTTGGCGTCGGCACGCCTGGCGTACGCCGAAGGCCGCGCCCGCCCGTCTCGCGACATCTTCGCCGCAACCAAGCTCGTCGGCAACATCCTGGAAGAATTCGACCGCAAGAAGGCCACAGGCGAGTCAGATGACGATGATGACTAGGACGGCGCAGCCGCCGACAGCGGCCCGTGGAACCGTCCACGAAGGAGGCGTCAATGCCTGACATCCCAGCCCGCTCGTACACCGTCGCGCCGGACCCGGAAGACAACGACCGAGTGCTCGTGACCGACCCCGACGGGCGCGTTCATCGCATCCATCGCGAGGACGCGGACCCCGAGCATCGATTTACGCGCGTCCGTCTGGCGGCCGGCTGGTTCGGCAACCTGCCAGATGTGCCCGACGCCTAAGCGCGTTATCCTGACAGACAGAAACCCCCTGGTGCGCAACCGGCACCAGGGGTTTCTGCTTTATCGCTACGTCAGCACGTCGGCGTCAGCATCAACGAGCCGGGCACGCCGTCGACGCGGTAGACGGTCATCGTGTCTCCGTCCGCACCGATCTGCTTGGCCGTCAACGTCACCTTCACACCCGCGATCCGCGCGACACCGCCGGTCGGCGTCGAGAAGATCTTGCCGCGCTGGCCGAGGACGTTGATCGTGCCGTCCTTGACCATCACCGTGCCGATCCGCGTGCCCATGCCGGGCATGGCCGGCGGAGCGGCGATCGACGAGATGACCTCGTAGCAGCCGTCGGCGACTCCCGCTGCGGTGTCCGCGGTGGCCGTGCCTGCGCCGAGTCCGGCGAGCGCGGCTGTGGCGCCGAGGCCGGCGACGATGGTGGCGATCTTGGTGTTCTTCATGATTGACCCTTTCTGGTCGTGGATTGTCTTGTCGTACAGTTGGAGTCGAGCTGCGCCTACGTCACTTCTCGGCTCCCTTCTCGTCTGCCGGAGCCGCTTCGAGGTCGGCCTTCACTACGCGGTCCCCGATGACCGCGAGCACACCGGTCTCGCTGCCACCGTCCGCCTGCACCGCCGCGACTTCGACCTGGTCATCCTTGAGCCCGCGAGCGTTCTCCGGGATCCCCTTGCCGACGACGCGGTAGGGGCCCGCGACACCCTGCTTGCAGGCACCGGCGACGTTCTCGTCGGTGCCATCGCCCGGCCCCTCGGTCACGTGCAACCCCTTGGCTGTGTCGACAGTCGCCTTCCACCACGGGTCGCCCGCGGCGGCGTCCTTCGCCGGTGCCGGCTCGGCGATGTAGAGGCCCCATGTGGTCTTCGCCGTCTGAAGGATGACCACTTCATCGGCCTTCTCGAGCCGTCCGGCGAACCCCGACGGGAGCGTGACGCTGTCGGTCACCTTGAGTTGCATCAGCGGCTCAGTCGACCTGGTCCACATCGCGCCCGCCAGGTCCGAGCAAGCGTCGACTGCGGTGACCTCTTCCTTCTTGCTGCTCACGGCGGCGCGCGCCTGTGAGCTCTTGGACGCCGCGGCGTCTTTCACGTCGCTCACCGTGTTCTGGTCGCCGACAGCGCTCAAGCCGTAAGCGATGCCGCCGCCGACCAACAGTACGGCAGCGGCCGCACCGGCGATCAGGAGCTTCGGCGCCTTGCCGACCTTCGGCACTGCAGGGGTGTCACCAACCGCCGGCGGTGTAGCGGCCGACTCGATGGTGATCGGCTCGCCGTCCTCATCGACGGGGTTTCCGTCCGCGTCGGTGAAGCTCCCGTCCGGCTGTTCGTAGATCTCGATCTCTTCGTACTCGTCAGGCATTGTCGGACTCCTTCTTGACGACCTTCTTCACAACGACCTTCTTGACCGGCTGCGAGGCGGTCGGGACCGGCGCGGGCGTCTCAGCGACCGGCGGCGCGATCTGTGCCGGTGCGACCGGAGCCTGGACCACCGGCTGCGCCGTGACAGCCGGAGCGTCGGTGACGACGCCCCTGTCCCGCAGCCCGCGAATCATGTTGGGTACCAACGACGGGAACACCACCAGCGCGCCGATCATGGCCGCGCTACCAGCGGCGATGTACAAGTTCGAGAACACGCCGAGCGCGGCCGCAACGCCCGCACGCAGGATGAGGAATCCCACCGCGTACGCGGCCGCGATCAGCGCCATGACCGGCATGCTGGCCTTGGCCATCCACGTCTTGTACTCGGCGGTGATCTGACCGATGACGTTCTTGGTGGCTGCGAAATCGTCGGCACCGCCGCCCTTGGGGATCGCGATCCGACCGCGGGCGTACGACAGGCGGATCATCATCACGATCATCATGGACAGACCCGATGCGGCCATCTCGGCGTTCGGACCCTGTGCCACGGTCCACGCCACGGCGCCCGCGCCGCCGAAGAGTAGCAACGTCGAGATGATCCTGAGGATCTCGCCGGTGCCGGTCTGGACATTGACGTGCACTTGCGGATTCGACATGTCAGCTCTCCTTTGTGTTGTCGCGGACCTGCAGTGACGGCTCGATTAGCTCGTCAACTTGGTCTCGAACGATCCGGGCGAGCGCTTCTAACGCATCGGCCAGCTGGACGCCGCTGACGACGTGCTGCCCCGACGGACGGCCCGTGGAGCGCTCGTCCGCCTCGCGGCGCAGGGCGGCCCACGACTCGGGATCTCGCGCCGCGTTGCTCCATGCCTCGATCCGGGCCACGAGATCGGCCGAGAACGCCATCTCGATGTGATCCGCGGTTATCGGTCCATACGTCATTGGGTCTTCTCTTTCTTTTTGTCGTTGTTCACGACCGCCGGGATGGCGATCGCGGCGATGAGGACGCCGGTCACGACGCCGCCGGCGATGCGCCACGGACCGCCCTGGGTAATGCCGAGCGCGATGACCGCGATACTGGCCAGCAGAGCGACGGCGATGGCCGCGCCGAGCGCCGGGCCGGTCACGGCTGGTCCTCATCGTCGAGGCCGTCGTACATGGTGATGCGGTCGTCCTCGTCGTCGAGCTGCACCAGAGGGATCTCCCGACGAGGCGGGCCCGACGGCTCCGGCGCGACCGGCGCGTCGTCCTCGTCGTCGAGGTCGAGGCGAACCTTCTTGCTGTCCGGCGTCGCCCTGAAACTGCCGTCCTTGTTCCTCTCCTTCGGCGCCACCGCACCCTTCGGTACACCGGCCCAGCCCCAGGCCCAGACCAAGTAGCCGGTCACTACCAAGGCAATCGCTGTCTGCCACAGCGCCCATGCCCACCACGGACCCCACTGGAACAGCGACAACGGGAACCGGCGGTCGAACCGCAGGCCGAGCCCGAACGGCACATCCAGGGCCCACAGCGTCACGCCCAGCGCCCCGGCCACCGCGCCCCAGGGCCACGCCCACAGGCGGCCGACGCGCGGTGAGATTCGAGCCAGGCCCGCGTACATGCCCCGCCCGGCTGCGATACCCGCCCCGGCCACCGCGCCGACGACGGCATACCCGAAGCCGACGCGGACCTTCTTGCCGAGCGGACGGCTGCCGTCCTCAGCGGTGGTCATCCGACGCCATCGCGACGGTGTCACCTCATCGACGAGCGCACTCTGCCCGACGCCGGCACCGGACCGTGCACCACGACGCGCAGTGCGCGCCAACTGCTCGGCCCGGCGCCGACGATCGGTGCCGGCGCGCGACCCGGCCAGCAGGTGCGCCGCGCGCTCGCGCTCCCAGCGGTGCGTCATGACGCACCGCCGCACTGGTCGAGCTGGGCTGCTGTCGTGATCGGCAGGCAGGACTCGACGCTGTCACGGTCGAGGCCGCCGGTGCTGCACGCGCCACCGGCGGCCATGCCGACCACGAAGATCGCCGCCACGCCGGCGATCTTGGCCATCGTGCGCGGACTCACCCGACGGCCGCGTTCGGTCTGCTTGGCCATCGTCACTCCTCTCGCTATGCGATACCCCGACCGGGTATCGATCGATGTTCCATACGATACCCCCACGGGGTATGCTGGTCAACAGGAATGGCCTCCTGACCTGCATAGATGGGGGCGACGAAAGGAGAGTGCGTCAATAATGACGAAGTTAGATCGGCACCAGAATGTGCCTCTGACCGGCGACGAATTGGGGGCCTTGCGGGCTGCGGCGCTTACTGCTGACGCAACGAACGGCCTCTTTTCCCGAGCCCTGCTGCTGTTCGGGATGTCGCATCTTGACCACCCGGACGTGCAGCAGTCGATCGCCGATGAGAAGTCCGCGGCGGCGCAGCGGCTCTCGGACGGGGCCCGCGAGGCCGTGGCGCAGCGATGGGGGAGCAAGTGAGCGCGCGTAAGGACGTCCGGCCCGCCCAGATGGACGTCCCGTACACCGGTCTGGTCGACGGGGCACCGTACGTGCACGACGCTCCGCACCTGCTGGTCAGCGGCCGGACCGGGTCTTCCAAGACGCGATCGGTGTTGGCCATCCAGGCTGCCTCGTGGGGGCGGCGACCCGTCGTCGCGGTCTCGTCGAAAGGCGACCTCGCCGAGATGACGGCGCGCAGGCGCACCAAGCTCGGCCCGTGCTACCTGATGGATCTCGCCGGTGAAGTGTCCGATGCCAAGGCCGCCGAGCTGGGCCTGACTCGCGTCGCCTCTGATCCGGTCGCGCTGATCACCGATGATGACAGCGCCGTCGAGCTCGCCGGACTGCTGCAAGAAGTCGGCACCCTCGGCTCCGGGGACGGGAAGGGTGGCGGTGACGCCTTCTGGATGGGCCTGGCAGAAGGGCCCCTGGCGGCGATCCTGCAGGCGAGCGGATGGTACGTCGACCCCGAAACCGGGGATGACGTGTGGGGCGGCGGTATCCGCTGGGCGAGGCGTGCGGCGCTCAACAGCGGTGTGACCGACGAGAAGGCGGACGAGGACGCCCCGGTTGATCTGCAGACACCCTCGTGGGACGCGGCCATCGCCCGCTGCGCGACCATCGACAGCATCTGGGGCGATGAGCTGCTCGCGGCCAAGGACCTCGACCCGCGACAGCGCGATTCGATCGGCATCAACATGCGCGTCGCTCTCAAGGCATGGGCCAGCCGCAAGGTCGCCGGCCGCGGTGAGTTGGCACCGTTCACTCCCGACCTGCTCACGGACCACGCCGCCGCGACGCTGTACCTGACATCGCCCTGGACCGGCTCGGCGGCCTCGGCCGCCTCGTCGACGATGACGTCGATCGTCAACCACTGGCGACGGGGCGAGGGGACCCGGCCGACGCTGTTGATGGTCATCGACGAGTGCCCGTCGATCTCGCCGCTACCGCGCCTGGGCGCATGGCTGGCAGACCTCAGGTCCTACGGCGTGCGCATCGTGGCGGCCTGTCAGTCGAGCAGCCAATTCGCCCCGCGGTGGGGACAGGAAGGGCTGAAGATCCTGCGCGACATCTTCCCGGGCATCCTGATCCTCCCCGGAGCTCCCGAAAGAGAGATCTTGGAGCAGGCCGCGTGGAGCATGCTGCCCGAGGAGCGCGTCACCGGCAGCACCGGAGCCGACGGCAAGACCTCGCTGAGTCGCGACCGCGTCGCCTCGTTCGAGGGCAGTGAATTGCTGCCACGCAAGAAGGGCACGGCGTTGCTGATCGTCGGCGGCATGCCCGAGCGCGTCGTGGATCTGGTCGACATCTCTGCGACGACCGTCGGGAGCTGACGCCCACCAATGGACGAGCCCCCGCGACCACCTCGGTCGCGGGGGCTCTGTTCTGTCTCGTCACATGGTCTGGACAGCCGACGTCGACTGTGCCTTGTCCTGCGTCTTCTGAGCCGCCTGCCGCCTGTTCGCTCCGTTGATCTGCCCCTGGGCCCGAGTGACCGCAGCCCTCGCCTTCTGTGCACGGCCGGACTGCTGTCCGGTGAGCGCGGCACGATCCCCGCGAGCCGCGCGATTCCGCGCGGCTGCGATCTGGCGCTTGGCCTGCTTCAGCTCCGGGCTCGACAGGGCCGACTCGCCGAAACGTTTCCGGATCGCCGCGTCGTCCACGCCGGGCCTCGACAGCATCTCGCGCATCGTCTTGACGCGGTCGCCGTCGAGCCCCTTGGTGTCACCGTGCGTCTCACGGCGCACCCGATTCCCGACGATCTCTTTCGGGTCCGCTGTCCGGCTGCTCACACGCCTGAGCTTCTCTGCGTCTCGCGTGCGTTGCTGCTCGATCCTCTGCTCGTCTTGAGTCATGACTTCCTCCTATGCGCCCTCGCGCATCTCGATAAGGTGCTTTTCTGCTTGAGCCGCCTGGGCTCTCCACTGCGCGGCCTCTCGGCGATAACCGTCGGCCTCGTCGACCGCAGCCACCATCTCGAACGAACCGCCGCCGTACAGCCGCGGTGCCGTCGCATAGATCTCGGCAGCAACTGCCTCCATCTCGTCCGCCTCACGGCGAAGGACCGCGATCTGGCGCGCCAACTCGCGATGCTCATCTACTTCGACCATGTGCTTCACCTACTCCTGTTCGCAACCCTGATCTGTGTCGCTGGTCTTGTGTTTTTGGTTCACCTCCTGGGTCTTTGCCTGCACCTTGGCTTGCGTGCGCTCGGAACGCTCACGGCGCTGCCCCTCGGTCTCGCGCGCATCGACCTTTCGACCCAAGCCGCGTTGACGATTGATCATCGCGTTACCCTCGGCTTTGTAATGCTCAAGCGCCGACTGCTCGCCGAAGGTCGTCTTGTCCTGGCGCATGGCAAGAATGAGATAGCTGCTTTGAGCGTTGACGTCCCTGTCCATGAATTCAGTGATCGTCGTTTCGTAACGCTTTTTGAGCTCCTCGATCCGGGCGTGCGTCTCGACGACGCCCTGGAGGGCCTCCGCGGCCTGCTCACGATCAGCGGCGGCAGCGTCACGGTCGGCTTCGGCTTCCTCGCGCAGCCGTTCGGCCTCGGCCTCGGCTTCTTCGCGCAGCCGGGTCGCTGCGCCGCGATCCGCCGCTGCCGTATTGCGGTGACGTTCGGCCTCGGCGCGTGCCGCAGCTGCGGTGTCCCGTTCCTTGGTGACTTCGGCGACCGCCTCGTCAACCCGATGCTGACCGGAACGGTAGCCCTCCTCCGCGGCGCGGGCGTGGGTCTCCTCGGCCTTGGCCACGATCATCGCGGCCTCTTGGTCGGCTGCGGCGACCTCACCCTGGGCTGTAGCGGCCAGATCCTGCACGAGTGCCTGCTGACCCTCGATGCCGGCGAGCGCGGCGCCGAGGTCGGCAGCCTGCGCTTGAACCGCGGTCTTCTCGTGGGCGAGTTCCTTGTAGTCGGGGAGCTGGAGATGACGATTGTGCCGCGCCTCGTCGCGCTCCAGATCGACCTCGAAGCCGCGCTCGACCATCCGCTCGCGCAACTGGCGCTGGTAGCGCTCCATCTTCCGGCTGGGCCCTTCTCGCACCAGTCGCGGCTTGCCTTCGCTATCGACAACCGGCTCGCCCGCCTCGGTAAGCATCGGCACCAAGTCGTCCTTCGGGTGACTGCCGAAAGCGCGAGAGAACCCGTTCTTCATTGCGGCCGGATCCTTCTTGCTCGGTGCCGGCTCGAACGGGTCGGAGAGCAGCTGAATGTGGGGCCTGGTTTCGTCGAGGTTGATGCTGTAGCCGTGCATGCCGCGCTGGCCGTCGGGGAGCAGCTCCGCCTGATACCGCAACCACTCGGTCCAGTAGCGCTCGACCTCGGCCTCCATACCCTTCTTGACCCGATACCGCGGCTGCATCACCGGCTCGCCGCCCGGCCAGTACTTCTTCTGCCCCTGCTTGTCGACGACGTGGTACGAGGTGCCGTCCGGCTCGCAGTACGCCCACGGCAACTGCCCGACCGTCGTCACCGCGAACCGATTACCGTCCTTGAGGCCGGGCTTGACGCGCTGCACCCGCTCGTCGCCGTACGCCACTACCTCGCCGATCGACCGCGTCGGCCGGAATCCACCGTGCCCGTCATTAACCCGATCGATATTCATATGGGTCTTGTCAACGTTGATCGCCGGGTTCTGACTGGCGTACCAGTTGACCACCGCCGGACCCGCGACGGCACGCTGCGCCTCGCGAGTGATGCCGGCGCGTGAGCGCCGGTCCGCCTCGGGGCTGACCGAACACTGCTCCCGGTAGTTCATCGACGCAGCTGAACGCTGCGTCGCCGATGTCGCCTCCGGCGCCATTGCCGCCCACCTCCTCGCCAGCTCGTCGGCGTGCATCGCCGCCGTCACGGGTGGGGCCCCTCGCTCGCTGCGCTCGCCCCCACCCGCACCGTCGGCGCGGAAGCCCGCTGGGCGTATGGCCATGATCGTCGGGGCCCCGTCCCCACCGATCATACCCATACCCCGTCCCCGTATCTAGCCACCGAAGCAGGCTTCCTAGGCTCCGTAGGAACCCCGGTCGCTGCGCTCCCTGCTCGCTACGCTCGGGGTTCCACCGTCGCCCCTGCAGGGGGCTGGGGGTCGGGCCTGCGGCCCTCGATCCGCGCTACGCGCGGCAGGCGCTCACCTGCGGTGATGCGCCAGGAGTGACCGGCAGCCGGCCTCGGTGCTCGCTCGCACCGGGCAGGCGGCCATCGATCCCGACCACCGTCGACCGCTCGCTCGCTCGCGGCCATCCGGCGGTCGGGCAAGGGCGGGCGATCGGCAACTGCGTCAATCTCTCTTATACTTGTGAGCGACTTCGCGCAGTCTCCGCCGGACCGGCCGTAGCGCACGCCCTGCTACGCGGGTTGACCTGCGAGAACACGACGTAGCAGGGGTACCCTGCTACCGGGTAGCAGGGTCCCCGACGATAGTGCCGTTTTCGCAGGTGGCGGGCGATAGGACCCTGCTACCACCCGCCGCTACGATGCCGTGTTCGGTGACGCAGGCGTAGCAGGGGGTCTACGGACCGGTTTGAGGGGTGCTCGGCGAGTTCTGGGCCCCGAAGTGCGTCGAGCCCGTGGTCTCGCCGACACGGGGTAGCCAGACGGCACGGTCGTCCGGTGGCCACGCGGTCGACGGCGAGGGCTCAGACGCACGTGACGGCGGGAATCAGACCCGGGGATGATCGCGCGCTCTCGCCCCGCGGCGTCCTCGCACGGCGCTCTGCGCGTCACCGGGCGTGGCGCCCAGGCAGGCGGTCGGGCGGCGCTGCGCGCCGCCCGCCCGCCTGCACTCGCCGAGCGCCGTCGCCAGCGTGGGTGCGGAGTTGGCGCCGGGAGCGGGGGCCGCGCCGGGGTCACTCGACCGGCGCAGAGATTGACGCCAGACAAAGCACGGCGATAACGCAACAACCCCCGCCGGCCGGTGGCAGGCGGGGGTCTTCGAGGCGTCCGCGGGTCAGGCGGTCTCCGCCTCGGCTTGGATGTCCTCGGCAGCCTTGATCCACTTGCGGACCGTGTTCGGCGAGACGTCTGCCTTCAGCCCCAGTTCGCGGTACGGAGTCTCCTCATCACGACGAGCCCGGATCAGTTCGGCCAGGATGTCGACATCGACCGACGGGCTCAACTCGGCGTGCACGCGCTCGGCGAGTGCACGCACACCGTCCTCGACATCACGTGCAAGGCCGCCGTGCACATCATCAGCGATCACCGTGAACACTGGTCGCGCAGGCTGTGCAAGGTCGTCGTGCACATCACGATCATCGATGTGCACGGACTCGTCTACACACTCGGTGCGGCCGGCATCGAGTGCGTGCACGGAGTCGTCGTGCACACCCGCGGTACCGTGTTCACCCAGATCAGGGATGTGCACGGGGCGTGCAACGTCGTCAGTCTGCACGTGCGCAGTGGGATGTGCACGGTCGAGGCCGTCGGTCAGATCGACAGGTTGCACAGACTCGGACACGTCATCGTGCACGGTGTGCACGGGCTCCGGTGCGACATGTGCAGGCGGCGTGTGCACAACGTGTTCAGCGGCGTCGGCCCGAATGTTGCCCAGCACGTCCCACAGGCCGACGGTCGCCGCGATGATCGGCGCGTCGACGACGATCGGCGCCAGGTAGCCCAGGACGCTGGGGATGCCGATGATCGTCGTGCAGACGTACACGAGGCCGACGTAGGAGACCGCGAGGGTGACCAGTCCGACCACCGCGGCCAATGCGGTCACGACGGTACGCACCCGACCGGCGTTACGCCGGTGTGAGATGACGACCATCTCGGTCATCACCATCACCATCGCGGGAAAGACCATGACCGCGATCGTCGGCACCCACGGCGACGCGGTGCCGCGATCGACGCCCGCGGCGACGTCGGCGTGCCATTGAGACCAGACGTGCAGGCCGTTGCCGGCCATCGACAACACCAGACAGACGGCCATGACGACGGCGTAGAAACCCCAGCGATGGACTTCGGGCTTCGGTGATTCATTGTCGGCCCTCATGCGACCGCTCCTTTCATGCTGAGTTCCTTGATCCGTTCGGGCCGGAAACCCGACCAGTGCTGGTCGCCGGCGACGACGACCGGCGCCTGCAGGTAGCCCAGCGCCATGACGTAGTCGCGGGCCTCGTCGTCCTGGCTGATGTCGACGACGTCGTAGTCGAGGCCGGCGGCATCGAGCCGGCGCTGGGTCATGTGGCAAGCCCCGCAGGCGGGCTTGGTGTAGACGGTGATCATGCCGACACCCCCTCGGTCGTCGACGGTGTCATGCCGAGCTCATCGAGTTGGGCTGCAGTGAGACCGCGATGCGGGGTGCCTTCGGCAGCGGGTCGCTGACCGATCGGAGCACGCTCCTCGGCCCACATGTCGTCGGTGCTGTCAGCGGAGTCGCCGACAGTCGAGGTCTCCAACTGTGCGCGTGCGGCGTCGAGCGCGACGTCTTCACGACGCAGGAGTCCGCGGTAGCGGTCCTTGAGTTTGCTGGCAGGCAGACGTGCGAAGTCCCGGGTTCCCCGCTTCGAGACGTCGGCCCAGTCGTCCAGGTCGAACTCGGCGATCAGCGGCTCGATGCCGGTCAAGCGGCCATTCGAATAGGGCTGGGTCTCGCGATCCCACACCCAGATGGAATCCTTGCCGTCGCGTACCAGATCGTAGAGCTGGTCGTAGAACTTGTACCGTCCGAGCGCCTTCGAATTGGGCATGTTTCGAACCATCCAGGACTTGTACATGTCGAACAGGAACTGGGTCGGCGCCAGCCGCCAGGTGATCTGGGTGCGGATCTCGCGCCAGAAGGCCAGGACCGGGTCGTTGTATTCCTTGAACTCGTCCAAAGCCATCTTCACCGCCATCGGCTCGGAGAGCTCGTAATGACCCATCGACAGCGCGCGCAGCAGAACGTATTCGAGCACGTCGCGGCGGTGCAGGTAGTCGTCCTTGATGTACTTGCGTTCACGTCCGGTGAACGACTTGTCGAAGTGGATGAACATGAGCCGACGCAGCAGCGATTCGGACTTGTCCTTGACCGTCGGCTTGTCGTTGAAACACTGAATCATCACGCCGTAGTGCTGGTGCTTGATAGCACGGCGATTCTTGCGGTTGATCATGATGACGTCGTTGGTCACGATCGCCTTGAAGTTCGCGGCTTTGTCGATGTACGTGCCGACATCGTTCTCATCGGTCAGAATCGCCGACGTGCCAACCAGATCTTCGAGCTTGAACTCGTGGCCGAAGTCGGCCAGCGGCAGCGAGGCGTAGTTCCCGCGGCCGAGCAGGTTGCGAATCATGGCCAGCAGCGTGCCCTTGCCGTTGTTGCCCTGCTGCGAATAGAAGAAGACCGCCTTGTTCCAGCTGATGTACGGGCGGATGACAGCGCTGACGATCTCCCAGAGCAGCGTGGTGACCTCGGGGTCGTCGATGAGATCGGCCATCCAGGACTCGACGTCCCAGGTCTGGCAGGAGCTGGTGCAGTCAGCCGGGTCGTCGTGATCGCCGGTGCAGGTGCACAGCGAGGTGCAGCTGATGCGGTCGTCGTGCAGGCAGTGCTTCGGGTTGGGAATGACCGGACTGACCGCGTCGGGGTTCCAGTCGACACCGAGCTTGGCCAGAAAGACGTACTCGGGCGAGAACGGCATGGACTTCTTGGTGCGGAAATCCACGATGCCGTTGCGCGTGGCGATCAGGTCGGGGTCGGTGCCGCGCTGGCGGACCGGAACCATCGACCGCAGAGCGGCAACCACTTCGACGAACGACTTGGTGTCCAGCCCCGGCTGGTAGCGGCGCACGACGGCTTCGAGGTGTCCAGGATCGGCCAGGTACAGCCCGTGGCTGGCGCTGGTGGGATCGTCGTCGTAGCACGCGAGCAGCATGTCGCCTTTATCCACCTTCTGCGTCGACGGCGCGATGAGGATGATCGAGTGCAGCGCGCTGACCAGGCGGGCGAGTTCGTAGTGGCCCAGGCGACCGATCTCGGCGCGCTTGGTTCCCGCTCGCAGGCCGCGCTTGACGCGCTCGTTCTCCTGACGGATACCGGCGTTGATGAGGTTGAGCAGGTTCTTGCGCACGACGGCCGGCGGGAGCTTCTTGAGACCGTCGATCTTGTCGGGCTGCAGGATGTCATCTGCTGCTGCCGCGGCCAGATCGTCGACCGATGTCGCGAACGGCACGCCGCCGGCGTCCTTGCTCGGATCGTCAGGGTCGACGAGGTCACTCATCGAGGCGACGAGTTCGTCCTGCTCACGGCGAGCGGCGGACGGGTAGTCGGCAGGGGCGTCCTTGTCGGCGGCCACGGTCATACCGGACAGGTCGTCGACGAGCAAGGCGTCGTCGAAGTCGTCAGTTGCAGTGGATGTCGGTTCATTCGACATGGTGATAGCCTTATCTTGTCTCGTTACAGACAACTCGGTGGAGTGGTGACTCCACTCGGAAGCGTCGACCGCCCTTCGGTCGGCGCTTTCCGCTTTTCAATGGGGATGTGTCGCCGCGGTGCGCTGCGGTGGGGGTCACCTACGAAGCCGGAACCACCACCTCGGCGTCCGCGGGGATCCGCCAGGCGTACCCGGACGCAATCTGCTGCGCGTCGGGAATCATGCCCGACGCGAGGTATCGGTACACCTGGTACTTTGACCATCCGCGCCGGCGGCCAAACTCGGCCGGGCTGAGCAACTCGGTGATCATCGCATTTCCTTTCTGCTGTGGTGTCTGTGCAACAAAACGCTACAGACACTATCTACCCCGCGCAATCGCATCGTTGCTGGTCAGAGGCCATTTTCATCCCGCGATATAACTCGTTTTCACTGGTTGTCGCAGCGCCACTGAGGTAATCGAAAAGGCAGTTGTGTCGCATCTTCCGACAAAAGAAGTTTCGATTGATGCCGGATCGACGCCCCGATACGGCCGGTGGTGTACTGGCCGATGCCTCGACGGTCGGGTCAGGTGCCCCGCATCCATCCGAACTCGTCGTACCGTCACCATCGTCTCGTCGGCTCGAGTCGGGGCATCGATCCGTCAGCACAACTTTTCGCTCGTCAGCACAACATCTCGACAGTGTTGAAAATGTTGTGCTGAGTGTTGTGCTACGGAAACGCGCTGGTCAGGGCGTTTTAGGGTCGTGAAATCCCAGGTCGTCAACCGGCGCAGCACAACATCACAACATTTTCTGACTACAGCGCTACAGGGAGAAGAGGCGTTCGGAAACGCCCCTATACCCAAAGTGAAAAAATGTTGTGATGTTGTGCTACCAAGGTACTTCCAGAGGGGTGGAAACGCCCTGACCAGCACTTTTGCTGACCGCGATGCAGCACAACTCTTAGCACAACTCTTGAAATCGCCCTTAAAAGTTGTGCTGTCGGGCAAAAAGTTGTGCTGTGGTTGACCATCTGGACCCGTCTGGAACTGTCGACGTGGAGCAGGGGTGACGGTGACCATCTGGACCCGTCTGGAACTGTCGACGTGGAGCAGGGGTGACGGTGACCATCTGGACCCGTCTGGAACTGTCGACGTGGAGCAGGGGTGACGGTGACCATCTGGACCCGTCTGGAACTGTCGA
>NZ_BAAARB010000005.1:165176-207650 GCF_039531975.1 Gordonia cholesterolivorans
GACGTGGAGCAGGGGTGACGGTGACCATCTGGACCCGTCGATCGACACTGCGCTGACGCAACCCGCGGAACGGTGCGACGTGGAGCGGGCCGCATCAGCCCGTCGGCCCGTCACTGGCCGTCTCCGTAGAGGTAAGCCCGCAATGACGCGGCCGACACCAGCAGCACGCGTCCGCGTGCTCGCGGACGGATCGAGCGCAGCTCGCCGCTGTCGATGAGGCGGATGACCGTGTCTTCGGATACGTCGAGCCGTTCGGCGACAGTCGAAACGCGGAAGGCACGCAGATCGTCGTCTGCGGCCAGAGGTGAAACTTCAGCGGACACACTTCTCCCGGTGGAACTTGCCCCGTCGTCGGGAGAGGTGTGATTGATGACTCTGCAGTTGTGCCTCAACGGTAGGCAATAACCGCAACTAAACGCAAGCACTTCTCGGAACGTCATCGATTCCGAGGTACCCACCAGGTACCCAATCGCTAAGCTACTCGCCGGTAGAAAAGCAAGAAACCCGCTGTGACCAGCGGGTTTCTTGTTGCTCCCCCAATTGGATTCGAACCAATAACCGCTCGATTAACAGTCGAGTGCTCTGCCGTTGAGCTATGGGGGATTGCTCTCGTTGCGAACGAGAACAGACTCTATCCCATGTCTCCGGGAGAGTGCAAAACAGCAGTTCAGGGGGCGTTCTGCCAAATCTGAGTCTGCGACAGATGGGCGATCAGCCGCGCGGCGCCGTCGGTGAACTCCCGGCGGATGCACTCGGCCGCAGCGTCCGGGTCACCGGATCGGTAGGCGACGATCAGCTCGTCGTGCAGATCCGCGGTCAGCTCTCCCCACTCAGGGTCCGACGCGTACAGCGCGTGGGGTGTGTAGCGGGTCGTGTTGAGCAGCACCCAGGCCAGCTTCGTATTGCCGCTGATCTGATTGTGCGTGCGGTGGAACTCGAATTCCGCATCGGTGAGGTCCTCGTGATCGCCTGACCTCACGGCGCTGCGGAACCGGGCGTTGGCCCAGGCGAGCTCGTCGATCTGCGCACTGGTCACCACCCGCGCCGTGCGACGGGCGATCCGTGCCGCGGCCTCGCCCTGGAGCCAGAACAGATCGTCGACGTCGGTCCGAGTGAGCGGAGCGACCTCGTAGCCGCGATGCGGGGCGAGGAGGACCATGCCCTCGCCCCGCAGGGTCAGCAGTGCCTCGCGGACCGGGGTGACGCTCACGCCCAGTTCCACGGCGGTCTCGTCGATGCGAATCCGCGCTCCCGGCAGCACCTCGGCGGTCATGATCTTGTGCCGGAGGATCGACGCGACCTCTTCGGACAGTTGCGGGCGTCGCCGCTGACGGACCGGGGTGGCGTCAGAGGCCATAGGTCTTTCCGATGATGTCGCGCTGGATCTCGTTGGTGCCGCCGAACACGGTCGAGATGATCGCCGACCGCATGAGACGCTCGGCGTCGAATTCGGTGGCGTAGCCGTACCCGCCCATCATCTGCATCCCGTCGATGGTCATCTTCTTGCTCGTCTCGGTTGCCTTCAGCTTCACCATCGACGCCTCCCGCGGCATCAGCCGGTCCGGATGAGCATCCGCGGCCCGGGCGACGCTGTAGACGAGCTCCCGGGTGCACGCGATCTCCGTGGCGTGGTCGGCCATCCGATGGCGCAGCGCTTGGAAGGAGCCGACCGGGCGACCGAACTGCTTGCGTTCGGTGATGAAGGCGAGAGTGTCGTCGAATGAGCGTCGCGCGAGTCCCAACTGCATCGCCGCCAGGATGAGGCGCTCGGAATTGAGCCCGGACATCAATTGGCGCCACCCGTTGCCGACCTCGCCGACGACTGCGGAATCGGGAACGAAGCAGTCGGTGAAGTAGAGGTCGTTCACCTCGCGGCCGCCGAGCGTGTCGATACCGCTGATCTTGAGCCCGGGAGTGTCGGCCGGGACGTGGAACTGGGTGAGACCCTCGTGCTTTCCGCCGGAGCGGTCGGTGCGGGCGATGAGAAGGATGCTCTTCGAGAAGTGTGCATTGGAGCACCAGGTCTTCTGCCCGTTGATCTTCCAGCCGCCCTCGACCTTCTCCGCGCGACAGGTCAGGGCGCCGACGTCCGACCCCGCCTCGGGTTCGGACATCGAGATCGATAGTGAGTCGCCCGCGACCACGCCCGCGAGCACCTCGCGCCGCAGGTCGTCGTGCGCGAACTTGGCGTACGCGGCAGCGGTGATGAGGGTCGGGCCCACCGCGCCGATCGGAGCCTGGCCGCGGACGGCCTCCTCCAGGAAGATGCACATCTCGACGTTGCCCGCGCCGGCGCCGCCGAATTCCTCTGCCACGTTGATTCCGGCCCAGCCGAGGCCGGCCATCTTCCGATACAGCTCGTCGGAGTGGGCCTCGGTCCCGTTGTTGGTGAGTGCGTCTCGCCGCTGCCGGGTGCCGACCTCGCGCTCACAGAAGTCGGCGACCGCCTGCGCGAAAGCTGCCTGTTCGGGGGTGAATTCGACCACGGGGTGACTCCTTGACATCGGCTGAATGAAACAGATCCCTACAAGTCGTATCACATATATCTAGCGATCGGTGAAGTGGCATGTGTCACATACGACCATCCTTCGCGCATCATTACAGTGGGTGATCATGGCCGACAGCAGCGACGACGAACGAGCGACGAAGCCGGAAGCAACGGACCCGGACCGAGCGGAGTTGTTGGCGCAGAACCGCGAACGCCGGGCCCGGATCCGTGACGAAGAGCGCGTCGAGAAGGCCGACGGCGATCAGGATCTCATCGAGATCGGTGTCGGCGGACCGGCCGATTCGCCGCGCAAGCTCGCCATCGCGTTCGCCGCGACGACGGCGCTTCTGGTGGTGGTCGTCGGGATCCTCGCCTACTTGCTCGTCTCGGAGGACTCGGCGGGTTCGGGGCGCTCAGACGAGCAGGGGGCGATCGTCGCAGCGAAGCAGTACGCGACCACCGTGCTGACGTACTCGGCGGGCGACTACGCCGATCTCGACAAGCGGATCCGATCGATCTCGACGCCTGATTTCGCCGACCGGTACATCCGATCCTCACAGCAGGCGCGGGAGGGCAACGACGCCGCGCAGGCCACCGGAACGGCCGTGGCCAGGGAAGCCGGAGTCGTGTCGATCTCCGACGACGAGGCGGTGGTCCTGGTCGCGATCGACCAGAACGTCAAGACGCCGCTGGCGCCCGATGCGTCGAAGGAGGGCATCGACTACCAGTCGCGCATCAAGATCACGATGTCGCGCGACGGTGATTCGTGGAAGCTGTCGGATCTGTCGGTGGTGTGAGCGCCCCGACGGCCTGTGCCGAAGCGGTCTCGCCGGTGAGCACCGCCGTGACGACGACCGCGATGGTCGGTGCATCGAGGTCGCGGTCGGCGATCGTCAGGTCCGTGGCGACGTTCAGTGCCGCGTGCACCAGGAATCGGGCGACGCCGGGGGCCACCCCGGGCCGGGCGCGCTGCAGCCACGTCGCCCATTCGTCGACGTTGACGCGCTGCTGACGCCGCAGCGCGCGCTGGTCGGCGGGATCGAGCACTCCCGTGTCGCGCAGGTAGACCGTCATGATCCCGGGGTCGCCGACGCACAGTGCGCTGTACTCGGCGGCGAGCGCGACGAGTGCCTCGCGGGGAGTGTTCGCGTGTGCCAGACCTTCGGCGATCGCGGCGGTGGTGCGTTCCGAGCCGCGCCACAGGGCCGCGGCGAGAATCGCGTTCTTCGACGGGAAATGGCGGTACACGCCGGACGGCGGAAGACCGGCGGCGGCGCCGATCTGCTCGAGGGTCACGTCATGGAACCCGCGGTCGGCGAACAGTCGGATCGATTCGGTGAGGATCGTCTCGCGCCGACCGGCCGGGGCGAGACCCCGAGTGCCGGCCGCGGGCTGCGGCTCTGGCAGGTCCAGATCGATGAGAGTCTCCACTGCCGCGCACAGGACGTCGAGGACGGTACGACGGGCGAGACCGATCCGGTGCGTCACCGGGCTGGCGACGACGGACAGGGTGGCGGTCACCAGAATCCGCGAGGTCCGGTCGTCGACTTCGGGGCGCATTCCGCGCAGGAGTGCGGTGAGCCGGTTCCGGGTCGTCGCCGACAGTTCCGCAAGGCGTCGGCGATCGTCTCCCCGCAACAGCCGGGGTTCGCGCCGGTAGACGTTCCCGGATTCGCGGTTGTCGAGCGCGTTGGCGGCAATCGACCGGACGACGGCGAGCAGTTCGCTGCGCGGGTCGTCCTCGGAGGGCACCGCGGCGACCGCGGCGGCCAGTTGTCCGGCCAGATGGATCAGCGAGGCAGCGAAGAGTTCGTACTTGCCCGAGAAGTGCTTGTACAGCGCGGGCGCTGAGATTCCGGCCTCGTCGGCGATCGCCCCGAGGCGGGTGGCGTGGAATCCGGACGAAGCGAAACTGCGCGCGGCGGCAGCAAGGATCACCTCCCGCCTGTCGGCCGGGCGTCTGCGTGTGCGTTCGGCGGTGCCGCAGTCGTCTCCGGTTTCCATGAGAAACGATGCTAGCGAACCTCCGTTGCGATGAATCTGGAAACCTAGAAGAGAGAACAAGCTGGTAGAGGACAATTATTAGGGTGGTAAGTTAATTTACATTCGCATGATGTAGATCACTTCCGGTGCTACGGTGGGGGCGATTGCCAGGGTTCACCGAGTCGAGGAGCGCGATGATCAGCGAGGCCGAGTGCCGTGACGGGGTCTGGGCGAGCATCGATGCGAACGGGATCGCGCGTCTGGAGATCGACCGGCCCCGGCAGATGAACGCACTCGACGGGCCCGCGTCCGCGCGCGTGATCGCCCTGTGTGACGAGTGGGCGGCGAGTCCCGACGTCCGCGTGGTGATCCTGTCCGGTCGAGGCGGATCGTTCAGCGCGGGAGCCGATGTGGCGGGGATGGCGCAGGACGCGCGGGGCTCGGGAGGCTTCGACGAGGCCGCCTCCCGGGCGATCATCGAGAACGGGTCGAATCTGGTCCGCGCGGTTCGGGGGCTGCCGATGCCGGTGATCGCCGCGCTCGACGGTGCCGCAGTCGGCATCGGCGCGTCGCTGGCTGTCGCGGCCGATCTCGTCTACGCCACCAGCCGCACCTACTTCATGCTCGCATTCGTCAATATCGGCCTGATGCCGGACGGAGGGGCGTCGGCCCTGTTCACCGCGGCGGTCGGCCGTGCTCGGGCCAACGCGATGGCGTTGCTCGGGGAGAAGCTGTCGGCCGCCGATGCGTACGACGCCGGGCTCATCACGGCGTTCTTCGATGACCCGGCCGGGCTCGCGGCGGCCGTCGACCGGGTTGCCGGACGACTGGCCCGCCGTTCCCCGCGCG
The DNA here is from genome assembly GCF_039531975.1 of Gordonia cholesterolivorans. Taxonomy (NCBI): domain Bacteria; kingdom Bacillati; phylum Actinomycetota; class Actinomycetes; order Mycobacteriales; family Gordoniaceae; genus Gordonia; species Gordonia cholesterolivorans. Next base: position 170,497 of record NZ_BAAARB010000005.1, read on the forward strand.
CGCTCGCGCTGACCAAGTCGGCTCTCGACCGCCATTCGCTGAGCGGATTCGACGAGGCGCTCGAGCGTGAGATCTCCGGTCAGACCGAGCTCCTCCAGTCGCCGGAGTTCCAGTCCGCCTTGACGTCGTTCGTCGCCGGCCGCTGACCGACCGGCGTCACCCGTGCTTCTCGCCGCGCCCGCTATTTCCGCACCTCGACAGGAGATGACATGACCGAGACCCTGGGCTTCACGCTCACCGACGAACCGCTCCGTTCGCGCCGCAACCATTGGAACAACCAGGTCCGCCGACACGCCGAGACCCGCCCGGACGGGGTGGCCTTGCGTTTCCTGGGCAAGAGCACCACATGGCGGGAGCTCGACCACCGGACGCATTCGCTGGCGGCGGCGCTGCTGCGCCGCGGTGTGCGATTCGGCGATCGAATCATGGTCCTGATGCTCAACCGGACCGAGTACGTGGAACTCACGCTCGCCGCGAATCTGATCGGGGCGATCCCGGTCCCGGTCAACATCCGGATGGCACCCGCCGAGGTGGCCTTCCTCGTCTCCGACTCGGGTGCCCGGGTGATCGCGACCGAGACGATGCTGGCCCCGCTGGCCGACGCCGTCTCGCAGATCACCGGCTCCGTCGAGGAGATCATCACGGTCGGCGACGTCGCGAACCCCGCGCACCTGGCGTACGAGGATCTCGTGTCCGAGCAGGGTGAGCCGCTGCCCGATATCGACGTGCCGGAGGACACCGTCGCCCTGATCATGTACACGTCCGGCACCACCGGCAAGCCGAAGGGGTCGATGCTGACGCACCAGAATCTGCAGGCGCAGGCGGTCACGTGCATTCAGGCGCTGAACACCGCATCCGACGACATCGCGTCCTGCGTCGCCCCGATGTTCCACATCGCGGCGCTCGGTGCGATGACGCCGACCTTCTACATGGGTGCGACCACCGTGATTCATCCGCTCGGCAATTTCGATCCCGAGCAGATGCTCGACGTCCTGGAGGCGGAGGGCACGACCTCCATCTTCCTGGTGCCCGCGCAGTGGCAGGCGGTGTGCGCCGCGCAGCAGGCACGTCCCCGCGAGCTCAAGCTGCGCGTGGTCAGCTGGGGCGCTGCGCCGGCCTCGGACACGGTGCTGCGAGCCATGAACGAGACCTTCCCGGACGCGATGAACGTGGCCGTGTTCGGACAGACCGAGATGTCGCCGATCACGTGCGTGCTCGAGGGCAAGGACGCCTTGCGCAAACTCGGCTCCATCGGGAAGGTCGTCCCGTGCGTCACCGCGCGCGTGGTGGACGCCGCGATGAACGACGTGCCGCAGGGCGAGGTCGGCGAGATCGTGTACCGCGGCCCCAACCTGATGGCCGGCTACTGGCAGAACCCGCAGGGCACCGCGGACGCCTTCGCCGGAGGCTGGTTCCACTCCGGCGACCTGGTGCGTCAGGACGAGGAGGGTTTCCTCTACGTGGTCGACCGAGCGAAGGACATGATCATATCCGGGGGAGAGAACATCTACTGCGCCGAGGTGGAGAACGTGCTCTTCGGCCACCCGAAGGTCGCCGAGGCCGCGATCATCGGCCGCGCGCACGAGAAGTGGGGAGAGGTGCCGGTCGCGGTGGTCGTCCTCGCCGACGGGGTCGACGACCTGACGCTGGAGGAGATGGAACCGTTCCTGAACGAGAATCTGGCGCGGTTCAAGCACCCGAAGGATCTCGTCATCGTCGACGAACTGCCGCGCAATGCCGGCGGAAAGGTCGTCAAGCCGCAGTTGCGAGAGGCGTACGGCAGCAAAGACGCCGGACTCAAGAATTGAGAACTGTAACGTGTTTCATTTTTGTCGAGAAGTGACTACCCTCACTAGCAGATGCGGCTGAGGCCGTACGTCATCTGTGGGATGCGGCCTCGCCGCAACGGGATTCGAAATCGAGGTAAATGACTGTGAAGACCAAGGGCGCCATCCTCCGGGAGCTGAACACGCCGTGGAAGATCGAAGAGATCGAGATCGGTGATCCCAAGGCGCACGAGATCAAGATCCGCATGGAAGCAGCGGGCATGTGCCACTCGGACCATCACCTGATGACCGGCGGCATTCCGATGGGCGGGTTCCCGATCCTCGGCGGTCACGAGGGAGCGGGTGTGGTCGAGGAGATCGGTGAGGGCGTCACCGACTTCGAGGTCGGCGACCACGTGGTGCTGTCGTTCATCCCGTCGTGCGGCAAGTGCCGCTCCTGCAAGGCGGGCGTGGCCAACCTGTGCGACTTCGGTGCCATGCTGCTGCAGGGCGAAGCCGTCTCCGACCACACCTTCCGCATCCACACGGCCGCCGGTGAGCCGGTGTACCCGATGACCCTCCTCGGCACGTTCAGCCCGTACATGGTGGTGCACGAGGCGTCGGCGGTGAAGATCGACAAGGAGATCCCGTTCGAGGTCGCGGCACTGTGCGGCTGCGGCATCCCGACCGGCTACGGATCGTCCACCCGCAGCGGCGACGTCCGCCCGGGTGAGGATGTGGCGATCATCGGCGTCGGTGGCGTCGGAACAGCTGCCCTGCAGGGTGCGGTCATCGCCGGCGCGCGCAACGTCTTCGCCATCGATCCGGTGGAGTGGAAGCGTGAGCAGGCCCTGAAGTTCGGTGCGACTCATGCCTTCGCGTCCGTCGAGGAGGCCATGAACGAGATCGGTAACGCCACCGAGTGGGGGATGTGCCAGAAGGTGATCGTCACCGTCGGCGAGGTGCACGGCGAGGACGTCGACACCTGGCTGAGCATCACCGCCAAGAACGGCACGTGCGTACTGACCGGCATGGGCAACATGATGGAGAACCAGGTCACGCTCAACCTGTCGATGCTGACGCTGCTGCAGAAGAACTTGCAGGGCAGCATCTTCGGCGGCGCCAACCCGAAGCTCGACATCCCGAATCTGCTGTCGATGTACAAGATCGGCAAGCTCAAGATCGAGGAGATGATCACCCGCCAGTACAGTCTGGACCAGATCAACGAGGGCTACCAGGACATGCTCGACGGCAAGAACATCCGCGGCGTCATCCGTTACACCGACGCCGATCGCTAGGCCCCGCTCGCGAGATTCTGACATCCTGAAGATCCGCCGGCTCATCGGGCCGGCGGATCTTCATATGCAGTGGGCCCGGGCAGCGGCCGGAGGTCCGACTGCCGGCGGCGAAGGGGAGAGATGACCGAGAAGAGGAGCTCGCGTTCACGTGCCGAGCGGGGAGCGGAGATCGCCGAGCGCGAGACCGTCGAGGGCGGAGCCTGGGCGGCCTCGCCGGAGGCGAAGTCGACGGCTCTGACTCTGCGCATCGTCGCCGCAGTGCTGTGGACAGTTGCGATCGCGGGTGAACTCGTCACCATCTTCTGGGTGCTGCGTCAGGATCCGCTCCGGATGTGGCTGCTGATCGTGATGATCGTCGTCATCGGCGCGTTCGCGCTGGCCGGATCGCTGCTGTGGAAGAAGGCCAATCGCTACGATCCGGCGTCCGAGAAGGACCGGGTCCGATTCTTCGTTCAGAACCAGCTCGGCGTGATCGTCACGGTGATCGCCTTCCTCCCGCTGATCGTCCTGATCTTCCTGAACAAGGACATGGACGGGAAGCAGAAGGGGATCGCGGGCGCAGTGGCGATCGTCGTCGCGGCTCTGGTCGGATTGGCCGGCGCCGACTGGGATCCGCCCTCGGTGGAGCAGTACGGCGTCGAGACCAATGTGGTCGAGCAGCTGACGGGCAAGAACCGCGTGTACTACACCAAGGGCGGTTCGGTCTTCCACGTCTGCGCCGACGTACCCGATCTCCGGCGGTCGGCGACGATCCTCGACGGCACGGTGGACCAGGCGCATGCTGACGGCAAGGACCGGCTGACGAAGAAGTGGGTCTCCGAGGCGATCAACAACTGCGGGATCCCGGTGGAGCGGGTCGACGCCGTGCTCGGCGACGTCGACGACGTCACCTCCACGCTCGACGACGACCAGTTCACGACGGGCTCCGACGGAAAGCCCTCGGTCAACACCGATGTCGAGACGCCCGCTCCCGCAGGCACGCCGACGCCGGGCCGCTGACCGCACCGATCGGAGACGGGGAGTGTCGTGCGTGAGCTGACGAGTGACGATCTCGGGCTGCTGCTGTCATTGTTCGCGGTCCTGCTGTTGGCGTTCGCGGCCAACTTCCACTTCTCGCGTACGTCGGTGCGGCGTCACCGGCGGGCCGCGTTGCTGTTCGTGGTGGTGAGCTTTCTCGGCGAACTCTCGACGGTGGTGGCGTTGATGCTGACGTGGGTCGCGCTGTGGAGTCCGGCCGCATGGGACAGGATCGACGATCTGCTGGTCTTCGTACCGGGCACGATCGCGATCCTGTGCGCGGTGGTGCTGACAGTGGAGTCGGTCTACGCGCGGTCGGTCAACATCATCAGGGTGGAGCGGGATCCCGCCACGCCGGGACACCGAACGCGCGATCGTGCCGGTGAGTAGGGTCGGTAGGCGTGAGATCACTCGAGACGCTTTCGGACTGGCCTGTCGACAACGTCTCCGCGGCCGTGCTCACCGCGGAGGGAACCGCCGGAACGTTCGGCGACCTCGCCCGCGTGTACGAGCTCGCGTCGGTCACCAAGCTCCTCGTCGCGCAGGCCGTGCTCGTCGCGGTGGAAGAGGGCGCGATCGATCTGCGGACTCCCGCCGGCCCGCCCGGAGCCACCGTCGCGCACCTGCTGGCGCATGCATCGGGCCTGGCCTTCGACAGCCGGCAGGTGGTCGCAGGCGTGGCCGAACAGCGGATCTACTCGAGCGCGGGATTCGAGGTGCTAGCCGAAGCGGTGGAAGCGGAGACCGGCATCGCCTTCGCCCACTATCTGCGCGAGGCCGTCTGCGATCCGCTCGGACTGACGGCGACGGAACTATACGGTCCGGCCGGGCACGGTGCACGGTCGACCGTCGCGGACCTCTCCCGGTTCGCCGCCGAGCGGCTCGCACCCCGGCTGATCTCCATTGGTCTCTCAGCGGAATCGGCGTCGGTGCAGTTTCCCGGGCTCGACGGATTCGTCCCCGGCTACGGTAAGCACCGGCCGAACGATTGGGGCCTCGGCTTCGAGATCCGGGGAACCAAGAGCCCGCACTGGACGGCTCCCGCTCATTCCCCGCGGACTCACGGGCACTTCGGCCAGGCCGGGACCTTCCTGTGGGTGGACCCCGACCGGCGGGCCGCCGCGGTGGTCCTCACCGACCGGCCTTTCGGGCCGTGGGCCAAGCCCCTCTGGAGTGAGTTCAACCAGGAAATACTCGACGAACTCGACGGCTCCGGCGGGTAGCCTCGGAACCAGGACGCGGTCTCGCCTCACATCCGGGTGGAGTCAGTCGGGTGCGGGGGCGCGTCGTCGCCGCGTTCGCACCCGAGAACCCGAAGGAGGCGTTTCGTGGCACGTTATGAACTCCCGACCACGACGGAGCTGCTCGAACTCGGGTCGCCGCGCGATCACGCGGTGACCGTCTATGCGCAGGCCAGTGCCGCGCAGTACGATCTCGCCCGAACCACGGTCAAGAGCGCGATGGACCGCGCCATCCGGTCGCTCCGCAACGGCGGCGGGAACCACGCGCTGGAGTCGGCCCTGCGCGAGAGGACCACGGCGATTCTCGCCGACGAGGGGTGGCGCAAGCTGTCGCACTCGCTGGCGGTGTTCATCACTCCGGAAGAGGCGGAGATGTTCGTCCTCCCGAACCAGTTGGAGAACCAGCTTCAGGTCGGCAGCTACTTCGACGTCGGACAGCTGGTGCGCGCGGCGGCGGCCCCGCAGGACGCCTACGCGCTGACGCTGTCGGCCGACGGGTGGAACCTGTGGCAGGCGTCCGGAACGGAGCTGGCGTCGGAGATGGAGGTGGAGGCAGACGGCATCGGCGATGTCGCGGAGGCCACCAATCGCGCGACGGTGCGCGGACGGATCCATGCCCGTCGGCTGCACGGCGACGAGGGCACCAAGCTGCTCCTCGAGACGTACGCCAAACGCGTGCACGAGGTGGTGGTGAAGGCGATCGACGCCGATGACCCGTCCGCCGAGCGCCCGCTGTTCGTGTTCGCCGCCGATCCGCTGCTGGACATGTACCGGAACCTCGACCGCGGCTTCCGCGAACTCGTCGCGGTGCCCGGAAGCCCCGACGAACTGACGGCGGTGCAGATCGATGCCAGGATCCGCCAGGAACTCGCGGACATCAACTCCCGCCGCGCCAACGCGACGGTTGAGAAGATCGCCGACGGCGTGGCCAAGGGCCTCGTCGCGACCGACCTCGTGGATGTGGCACGGGCGGCGGTCGCGGGCAACGTCGACACCCTGGTGTACGACTTCACCGTCGACGTCCTCGGGCGCCTGGACAACGAGACGGGCGACGTCACGTACGCCGACGACGGCTACGACCTGCTGTCACGCATCGCGGTGTGGGTGCTGCAGACGGGCGGCCGGGTGATTCCGGTTCGCGCGTCCGAGATCGTCTCCGACATCTGGAACGGCACCGTGACGGCTCGGCTGCGTTACCCGCTGAGTACCTAGGACAGAGCTCGCGACAGACGACGGCCGCTCGGAGCAGAACGCTCCGACCGCCCGTCGTCTGTCGAAGAACCGGGGTGCGGCGGCTGTTCAGCCCACCCGCTGGCGCAGCCACGTGACCTCTGCGCCGACACCGCCCATGCGGTAGTTCTCCAGGCCCTCGTCCCACGCGGTGCCGAGGATGGCATCGAGCTCTCCGGCCAGGCCGGCACTGTCGGGCTGTGCGTCCATCAGCGCGCGCAACTGCATCTCTCCGACGATCACGTCACCGTTGGCTCCGGTGGACCCACGCCACAGACCCAGCCCCGGCAGATAGCAGAAGCGTTCGCCGTCGACACCCTCGCTGGGGTTCTCGGTCACCTCGAAGACCAGGCCGGACCATTCGCGCAGCGCATTGGTCAGCCGTGCGCCGGTACCGACCGGCCCCGTCCAGTCGACGCTCGCACGCATGCGGCCGGGCTCGGCGTCCTGTTCGGACCACTTCAGGTCGGCCCGCGCATTCAGAGTCGACGACAGCGCCCACTCCACGTGCGGGCACAGCGCGACGGGAGAGGCGTGGATGTAGACCACGCCGCTCGTCATGTCCGCAAACTGATTCAGATTGCGCACCTTTTCACCTCCGGTTCGACGAGGAACGTCTTCCCCAAGCGCACCTACGCCGGAACTCGGATATCACACTGCTGATACAAAGTATGCCTTGTGATGTGCGTGTTGCGCTAGTTCTTTTTGGTGCGGATGTGTTCCTCGACGGACGACGGACGACGGACGACGGACGACGGGCGACGGACGACGGGCCGGCGCAGTCCGCCGGGAACGACGATGTCCCCGGCGCCGTACAGGCGTCCGGGGACATCGTCGAACTCATGCGCTCCAAGTGCGCGTCACAGCGGAATGTTCTTGTGCCGTCCGCGTCGGGCAGGCGCCGAAGCGAGGGCCTCGGCGATGATGCTGCGAGTCTTGGCCGGATCGATGATCTCGTCGACGACGCCGATCGACTGGGCACGGCCGACGCCGCCTGCGATCTGCTCGTGCTCCTGGGCGAGGCGCTCGTGAAGCTCCTCGCGCTCCTCCTCCGGGGCCGCGGCGAGGGTCTTCTTGTGCAGAATGCCGACGGCGGCCTTGGCGCCCATGACGGCGACCTCGGAGCCCGGCCAGGCGAAGACAGCGGTGGCGCCGAGGGCGCGCGAGTTCATGGCGATGTAGGCGCCGCCGTAGATCTTGCGGGTCACGAGCGTGACACGCGGCACCGAGCACTCGGCGAACGCGTGCAGCAGCTTGGCGCCGCGGCGCACGACGCCGTTCCACTCCTGGCCGACGCCCGGGAGGTAGCCGGGGACGTCGGTGATGACGATGATCGGCACACCGAAGGCATCGCACAGGCGCACGAAGCGGGAGGCCTTCTCGGCGGCCTCCGAGTTCAGGCAACCGCCCATCCGGAGCGGGTTGTTCGCGACGATGCCCACGCTGCGGCCCGACAAGCGGCCGAAGCCGACGGTGATGTTCGGGGCCCACTTGGCCTGGAACTCCTCGAAGGTGGTGACCTCCGACTCGCCGTCCGCCGCGAGCTGGGTGTCGAGGAGGGCCTCGACGATCGGGTGGACGTCGTAGGCGCGCCGATTCGACTCGGGCAGCAGTGCGCGCAGGTCGGTGTCGCCGGCCTCCGCCTTCTCCCGGTTGAAGTGACCCTGCTGCGAGAACGTGCCGACCAGACGGCGGGCGCGCCAGTACGCGTCGGCCTCCGAGTCGGCGGTGATGTGGCTGACGCCGGAGCGCTTGCCGTGGGTGTGCGGTCCGCCGAGCGATTCCATGTCGACCTGCTCGCCGGTGACGCTCTTGACCACGTCGGGCCCGGTCACGAAGACCCGGCCCTCCGGAGCCATGATCACGACGTCGGTCAGGGCCGGTCCGTACGCGGCACCGCCCGCGGCGAACCCGACCACCACGGAGATCTGCGGCACGTAACCCGATGCGCGCACCATGGCCTCGAACACGCCCCCCACAGCGTGCAGGGCCTCGACGCCCTCGGCCAGTCGAGCGCCGCCCGAGTGCCAGATGCCCACGACGGGCGCCTGCTCGGCGATCGCGGTGTCGATCGCGTTCACGATGTGAGCGCAGCCGACGATCCCCATGGCACCGCCCATCACGGTGCCATCGGTGCAATAGGAGACGGTGCGAACACCGTTGACGTCGCCGATCGCCGCCAGCACACCCGATTTGTCTCGGGGATGCAGCAGCTCGACGGTTCCGTCGTCGAAGAAGCTAGTCAACCGCAGCAACGGATCGCGCGGATCCGTCGCCTCCTCACGGCCGGGGATGGGTGCCAGTGTGGTCATCGGGTTCTCCTATGCGGGGGTTGGGGATCAGTATCGGCCGAATGCCAAGGCCACGTTGTGCCCACCGAATCCGAAGGAGTTGCTCAGCGCGAAGTCGATCTGTCCGCGGCGAGCCTCACCGTGTACGACGTCGATGTCGCCGCACTCCGGATCCAGGTTGTCCAGATTCAGCGTCGGGGGAATGACGGAGTCCTCCACCGACTTGATGGTCAGGACCGCTTCGAGAGCGCCGACGGCGCCGATCGAATGGCCCAGGGCTGACTTGGGCGCGTAGATGGCTGCGTGGTTGCCCACGGCGGCCTGGATGCCCAGCGATTCTGCGGTGTCTCCGATGGGGGTGGACGTCGCATGCGCGTTGACGTGCGTGATGTCCGATTTCTGCAGACCGGCGGTCTGCAGGGCTCGGGCCATCGCGCGGGTGTTGCCCTGCCCCGAGGGGTCGGGGGCGACGATGTGGAACCCGTCCGAGGTGATGCCGGTGCCCATCAGCCGAGCGTGGATGTGAGCACCGCGCGCCTTGGCGTGGTCCTCCCGCTCGAGGACGAGCATGGCCGCGGCCTCGCCGAAGACGAATCCGTCGCGGTCGGAGTCGAACGGGCGCGACGCGGACGCCGGATCGTCGTTCCGGGTGCTCATCGCGCGCATCATGCTGAAGGCTGCGATCGGCACCGCGTCGATGTGTCCTTCGACGCCGCCGCACACGATCATGTCGGCGTCGCCCATGACGATGTGACGCCATGCGTGTGCGATCGCCTCCGCACCCGACGAGCATGCCGAGACCGGGGTGATGACGCCGGCGCGTGCGCCGATGTTGAGACCTGCGACGGCCGCGGGCCCGTTGGGCATCGCCATCGAGACGGCCAGCGGCGACACCTTGCGGTAGTTGCCGGTGTCCTTCAGAGCTCGGTCGGCGTCGATCAGCGAGTCCGCGCCGCCGATGCCGGTGCCGAGAACCACGCCGAGCCGGTCGGGGTCGACCTCCGGCTCGCCGGCCTGCGCCCACAGGCGCTTGCTCATCACATGCGACATCCGCTCGACGTACGACATGCGTCGCGCCTCGATGCGAGTCACTTCGTTGGTCGGGTCGTCGACGAGACGACCACCGATGCTGACCGGCAATTTGTACTGCTCGACGAAATCGTCGGTCAGCTCCCGAATGCCGGTCTTACCGGCGACGAGATTTTCCCAGGTCGTGTCGAGATCAGCTCCCAGGGGCGTGGTGGCGACCATGGAGGTCACCACCACGCTGGGGAACTCTCCACCGCGAGTGGAAAAGTCACGCAGCTCGGTCATGCTACGCCTGGCCGCCCTCGATCTGGGCGGCGATGGCTGCAGCGGTCTCGGGGTTCTCGGCCTCGAGCTTCTGGACGTAGGCGACGGTGTCGCCGACGGTGCGCAGGCTGGCGAGATCCTCGTCCGGAACCTTCACGCCGTACTTGTCCTCGACCTGGACGGCGATCTCCACCATCGACAGCGAGTCGATGTCCAGATCGTCGACGAACGACTTCTCCAGCGTCACCTCCGACGGCTCGATGCCGGTGACTTCCTCGATGATCTCGGCGATGCCTGCGACGAGCTGTTCCTGAGTGGCGGCCACGGTGTGGCTCCCTTCTTCGTTTCTGTACTGCTATCTGGTTTTCCGGAGTCAGCGTGTGCTGAGTGGACGGGCCGTGAGGCCTTCCGGGGGTCGGGTGCTGCCGACCGCTATCCAAGTCCTGGGAGGTCCTCCAGATCGGCGGGGACCTTGACGGCTCGCGAGGGCACGCCCTTCAATTCACGCTTGGCGATGCCCACGAGCGTCCCGCCCGGCGCGAGTTCGACGATCGCGTCGGTGCCCGCCTCGCGGAGGTAGTCCGAACAGAGGTCCCAGCGTACGGGGCTGGTGACCTGAGTGACGAGTCGGCGCAGGGCTTCGGCGCCGGTGGGAACGGGGCGACCGTCTGCGTTCGAGAGCAGGGTCCGGGTGGGGTCGGCGGGCGTGATCTGCGCCGCTGCCTCGGCGAACGCGTCCTGCGCCGGTGCCATGAACCGAGTGTGGAACGCTCCGGCGACCGCCAGTTTGCGCGTGCGCGCCTTGGCAGGCGGCGCCGAGATCAGCTTGTCGATGGCGACGACCGAACCCGCGGCGACGATCTGTCCCCTCGCGTTGCGGTTGGCGGGCACGAGGTCGAGATCGTCGAGGAAGGCGAGCACCTCGGTCTCATCGCCGCCGAGGATCGCGGCCATGGTGGTCTCCTCCAGCGCGCAGGCCTTGGCCATCTCGGCGCCACGCACGCCGGCCAGGATCATCGCCTCATCGGCCGTCAGGACGCCCGCGACGGCGGCGGCGGCGACCTCGCCGATCGAGTGTCCGGCGATCACGACGTCCGCGGGCAACTCGCCGTGGCGGCGGCGGAACTCGTCGAACGAGAGCAGTGCGGAGGCGACCACGAGCGGCTGGGTGACCGCGGTATCGGTGATCTCCTCCGCCGTCGCTGTGGTTCCGAGGCGTTCGAGGTCGAGTCCGATGGCCTCGGACCACGCGGAGACGCGGTCACGAGCCCCGGGCAGCTCCAACCATTCGGTGAGCATGCCGGGTGTCTGGGAGCCCTGGCCGGGCGCAAGCAACGAAAGCACGTGACTAGGGAACACCTTTCAGCTGTGTCGTAGTGGTGTTGCTGGGTACGAACCTTGGCGGCGATATTTGTAGGGTTCCTACAAAAGTGACTCTGTCGGTGTTCCCATCGTCATCGGGTTGAGATCCGTTACGCGATCGAGTCTGACAAACACCGAACAGGGTCTATACGGCTACTTTGCCGTGACGAGTGTTACTCAGGGGGCTGAATGGGGCGTTCCTTGATGGTTTCGTGCCAATCTCCCGATGGTCAGTGCGACACGCAGAACGAAAGCGTCTCGGGGGTTAGATGCGTCACGTCCGGTGATGTCGGCCACCTTCTTTAGGCGATACCGCACAGTATTTGGATGGATATACAGTTCCCTGGCACAAGTTTCCACCTGGCCGCCGCTGTCGAGGTAGGCCTCGACGGTGTTGACGAGGGTCTCCGAACCGCTCAGGGGTTCCACGATCGTCTCGTCCATCGTCTCGATCGCTGAGCGGTCGCCGTTGAGCGCCCGCTCGGGAAGCAGATCCCAGCTGTAAGCCGGTCGCGGCGCGTTGGGCCATCCGACCACCGCCCGGAGTCCGGCCATGGCCTCGACGGCGCTCGCGTGGGCCGATCCCAGGTTGGGCGTGGTCGGGCCGATCACCACGGGACCCTCGGCGAAGTGCTCGAGGAGGTCGGTGAGAAAGCGGTCGGACGGCCGCAGCGGCCCCTCGACGATCGCGACGAGGGTGCTGCCCTGCACCACCGAGAGTGCGGCGCGGTCGTACTGTTTGGCGGTGTTGTGGAGCGTCAACGCGACCGACACGTTCTGTTCCGGGGGCGGAGATCCGACGATCACCGTCGCCGCGGCGTCGGTGGACCAGTTCAGTGCCGCCGCGCGCGAGAGCAACTGCGGGCCCTCGTCACCGCGCACCACGGCGTCGACCACGAGTGCCTCCATGCGCGAGTCCCACGCGCCACGCGACTCGGCGGCCGAGGCGTAGATCGCGGCGGCGGCGAATCCGATCTCCCGGCCGTACCGCAGCACCGATTCGGTGAGTGCGCGGAGCTGGGCGTCGTTCCGGGCCAGGAGCGGAAGCCACTTCTCGAAGAACTCCATCGCCACGCGCACCATCTCGACCGTCTGCAGCAGTGAGATGCGCCGGGCCAGGTCCTGGGGGACCACCTGGAATGCCTGGACGGTGAACTTGACGTTCCCCTCCGGGTCCTGGATCCACTCCACGAAGTTGACGACCGCCGTCTGGACCACCAACTGCACGCTGGCCCGCTGCGCCGCGTCGAGGTCGCTGAAATAGGGCAGTTGCTCGGACATCGAGTGGATCGCTTCGGTGGCCAGTCGGCCGCTGTACTGCTTCACGCGGCGCAGCAGGGTGTCGGGCAGCGCGTCGTGCACGGTGGCCGGCGCGGGCACGTGGGCGCCGCGCGCGCCGAAGACGTCGGTGGCGCGCGTCGTCTTCAGACGGGGGTCGGGTTCGGCATCAGGCACGGATTCAATGTAGACCGCTCGCGACCCGCTGTGGCCGGGTCGTATCGGCCGGCCGGACTGGGCCGATGGTCGCGGGCGCTGTCCGTCGAACGTCCCCCCGCGCCGAGACGACCGAACGCCGGCGACGCGAGGTCGCCGGCGTTCGGGTGGTCGGACCGGTCAGGCGACGCCGGGGTCGCTGGTCTGCTCGGGAGCAGCCGAGACGTCGTCGATCTGGTACTTCCGGGCGGCGTCGGCCGCGACGGTGCGGTCGATCTTGCCGTCGCGGGCCAGCGCCACCAGTACTCCGACGACGATGGATTCGGCGTCGATATTGAAGTAGCGGCGTGCGGCGGGGCGGGTGTCGGAGAATCCGAAGCCGTCGGCGCCGAGGGTGAGATACGTCCCCGGAACGTACGCGCGGATCTGTTCCTGGACGCCGCGCATGTAGTCCGAGACGCCGACGAACGGGCCCTTGGCGTACTGCAGCACCTCGGTGAGGTACGGCCGCGTCGACGACCCCGGGTTGCGCAGTTCGGCCCGATCGGCTGCGATGCCGTCGCGGGCGAGCTCCGACCACGAGGTCACCGAGTACACGTCGGCGGCCACGTCCCACTCCTGCGCCAGCAGGTCCTGGGCGCGCAGGGCATCGCCCATCGTGACGCCCGAGACGAGGATGTTCGCGAAGTGCGCCGCGGGCTGCGGTGCCCTCCGGTACCGGTAGATGCCCTTGAGCAGCCCCGCGACGTCCAGATCCTCCGGCTCGGCCGGCTGGGTGATGGGCTCGTTGTAGACGGTCACGTAGTAGAAGACGTTCTCCGCATCCGGACCGTACATGCGCTCGAGACCGTCGACGACGATGTGCGAGAGCTCGTACGCGAACGCCGGGTCGTAGGAGACGGCGCCCGGGTTGGTCGCGGCGAGCAGCGGAGAGTGTCCGTCGGCGTGCTGCAGACCCTCACCGGTCAGCGTGGTGCGGCCCGCGGTGGCTCCGATGACGAATCCCCGGGCCATCTGGTCGGCCGCGGCCCAGAGACCGTCGCCGGTCCGCTGGAAGCCGAACATCGAATAGAAGATGTACAGCGGGATCATCGGCTCGCCGTGCGTGGCGTACGACGTGCCGACCGCGGTGAAGCTGGCTGTGGAACCGGCCTCATTGATGCCCTCGTGCAGGATCCGGCCGTTCTCCGCCTCCTTGTAGGCGAGCATCAGTTCGGCGTCGACGGACGTGTAGTTCTGGCCGTGCGGGTTGTAGATCTTCAAGGTGGGGAACCAGGAGTCCATGCCGAAGGTCCGGGCCTCGTCCGGGATGATCGGAACGATGCGCTTGCCGACCTCCTTGTCGCGCAGGAGCTCCTTGAAGATGCGGACCAGCGCCATGGTGGTCGCCACCTGCTGGTTGCCCGAGCCCGATGCCACGGCCTTGAGGGCGGGTGCCGGATCGGCCTGCAGCGGCTTGGCCGCCACCTTGCGGCTCGGGACGAATCCGCCGAGCTGCTTGCGCCGTACCAGCATGTACTGGATCTCCGGAGAGTCCATACCCGGGTGGTAGTACGGCGGCAGGTACGGGTCGGCCTCGAGCTGCGCATCGGTGATCGGCACATGCGCGGTGTCGCGGAAGGCCTTCAGATCGTCGAGCGTCATCTTCTTCATCTGGTGGGTCGCGTTGCGGCCCTCGAAGTGCTTGCCGAGCGTGTAGCCCTTGATCGTCTTCGCCAGGATCACCGTGGGCTGTCCCTTGTGGGCCATGGCGGCGGCGTATGCGGCGTAGATCTTGCGGTAGTCGTGACCGCCGCGCTTGAGGTTCCAGATGTCCTCGTCCGAGAGATCGTTGACGAGTTCCTTGGTGCGCGGATCACGGCCGAAGAAGTGGTCGCGGATGAACGCGCCGTCGTTGGCCCGGTAGGTCTGGTAGTCGCCGTCGGTGGTGCGGTTCATCAGGTTGACCAGCGCACCCTCCTTGTCGGCGTGCAGCAGATCGTCCCACTCGCGGCCCCACACCACCTTGATGACGTTCCAGCCCGCGCCGCGGAAGAACGACTCCAGTTCCTGGATGATCTTTCCGTTGCCGCGGACCGGGCCGTCGAGCCGCTGCAGATTGCAGTTGATGACGAAGGTCAGGTTGTCGAGCCCGTCGATGGCGGCGACCTGCGCCAGACCGCGCGACTCGGGCTCGTCCATCTCACCGTCGCCGAGGAACGCCCAGACGTGCTGGTCGGAGGTGTCCTTGATGCCGTTCGCGTGCAGGTATTTGTTGAACCGGGCCTGGTAGATCGCGTTCATCGGGCCCAGGCCCATCGAGACGGTGGGGAACTGCCAGAACTCCGGCATCAACCGGGGATGCGGGTACGACGGCAGCCCGCCGCCGTCGCCGGCGTGGCTCTGCTCCTGACGGAAGCCGTCGAGCCGCGCCTGGTCGATGCGTCCTTCCAGGAAGGCGCGCGCGTAGATGCCGGGTGAGGCGTGGCCCTGGATGAAGACCTGGTCGCCGCCGCCGGGATGATCCTGGCCGCGGAAGAAGTAGTTGAAGCCGACTTCGTAGAGCGAGGCGGACGACGCGTACGTCGAGATGTGGCCGCCCACGCCGATGCCGGGCCGCTGCGCTCGGTGGACCATGATCGCGGCGTTCCACCGGATGAAGGCGCGGTAGCGGCGCTCCAGATCCTCGTCCCCGGGGAACTCGGGTTCCAGTTCGGTCGGGATCGTGTTGACGTAGTCGGTGTTCGTCAACGCGGGGATGCCCACACGCTTGTCCTCCGCGCGTTCCAGAATGCGCAGCATGAGGTACCGCGCGCGCTCGGGGCCCGCGTCGGCGAGCATGGCGTCGAAGGACTCGAGCCACTCGTCGGTCTCCGTGGGGTCGTTGTCGACCAGGTAGGACGCGACGCCGTCCCGAATGACCTGAACGCGGCTCCCGCTCGACGCCGGCGCGCCGGCCTTGTCGGTGCCGGCGATCTGATCAGTCACTGTCTGCCACCTATCTCGCAGTCCACCGAAGCGATTGCCGCCGCGAACTGCATGTCGGGGCCGCCGGGGTGGGGCGGCCGGATACGTGCCGCGGAACGATGGTGCGGCCTTGCCTATATCGTGCCGCAAATCACCGGCCCTGGCGCAAGATGTGTCCAGTCACATGCCGCTCGGGTGCGGTAGCGTCGGCGTATCCGCTGCTTCTCTCCCGAAAGGGGGACCTCGTGGGCCGGACGGCTCGGTCGATCGTGGTCGCGGCGACGGCGCTGACCGCTGTCGCCGCCGTCCCGGCGTGCTCATCGGACGACGAGTCGCCGAGTCCGACGGTCTCGGTCGGCACGGTCACCAGGACCGTCGCCCGCGCGGGATCCTCCGAAGCGGAGAAGGTCGCCGTCGTCCGATTGTGCCAGCAGGTGATCACTTCGGCCGGTGTGATGGCACGCGATTACAACGCCTTCGTCAAACGCCTCAACGAGGTCCAGGATTACGAGAAGGTCGGATCCGAGGACCGCTGGGCGGTCGACACTCTCGACACGGGCGCCGAGGAAGTCCGCAAGGCCGTCTCGCCCGAGGTGCCGGAGAAGGTCGACGCGCAGGTGGAGGCGTTCGTCGCCAGTGCCGAACGCCTGGCCGAGCAGATTCAGGCGAAGCGGCGCCAAGCGCTCAACGGCGCCTCCGACAGATGGGACGCGGACCGTACCGCACTACTCGACACGTGCGCGGGGTATCTCCCCGCGGGATCGGCGTGAACCGTCCCGAATCCGTTGCAGAGAAGCCCCAATCCCGTACTTCGGGCGGTTAGACACTGTGCTCGGGGGTAGTTTGCCTTTACGCTGTCACATAAGTTGCGCCGTCGTGGCGTGGCTCGGCACGTGCGGAATGCACGGCCCGCTACATCGAATGGAGGTCGTACGCGGTGGTAACCGCCCCAGAAGGCAGGGCTGTCAAGCTCGGTTTCACCAACGGCATGGTGGTGCAGGAGATCGGGTGGGACGAGGACACCGACGATGATCTCCGAATCGAGATCGAGGACGCGATCGATGCCGAGATGCTCGACGACGATGCGGACGACGTCATGGACGCCGTGGTGCTGTGGTGGCGCGACGACGACGGAGACCTCGTCGATGCGCTGATGGACGCGATCGGTCCGCTCGCCGAGGGCGGGTTCATCTGGGTGCTGTCGCCGAAGACCGGCCGCGACGGTTACGTCGATCCCAGCGAGATCGCGGAGGCCGCGCCGACCGCCGGACTCACGCAGACCTCCGTCGTCAATCTCGGAGACTGGTCCGGCGCCCGTCTGGTCACGCCGAAGGCGCGCGCGGGTAAGCGCTGATGGCCGCTCAGTCGGTGGCCGCACCCCTCGCGACGGGGACTCTCGCCCCGGATTTCGAGTTGCGGGACCAGAACAATCAGGTCGTCAAGCTCTCCGCGCTGCGCGACCGCAATGTGCTGATCGTCTTCTTCCCGCTGGCCTTCACCGGCACGTGCGAAGGCGAACTCGGCTTTCTGCGCGACAATCTGCCGCGTTTCGACAACGACGACGTCACCGTGGTCACGGTGTCGGTGGGCCCGCCCCCGACTCACAAGGTGTGGTCGTCGGCGCAGGGTTTCCTGTTCCCGATCCTCTCGGACTTCTGGCCGCACGGTGCGGTGGCGGAGGCGTACGGCGTCTTCGACGCCGAGCGCGGCTTCGCCAATCGCGGGACGTTCGTTGTCGGGCGCGACGGTGTCGTGGCGTACTCGGCGATGGTCGGTCCGGGCGAACAGCGCGGCGACGAGACCTGGGACGCGGCGTTGGCGGCTGTCGCGCGGTAGCGCCGTTCCACCGGTCGGGCCGCGTGACGGTGTGACCGAGGCGCCGGGCTCAGCGCCGGGGGAACGAGGTGGCCAGCGCGGTCGCGAGCAGGCGGTTGCGCTGAATCATCGCGTCCGGGGTGTAGTGCACCCCGTCGACGTACCAGGACCGGTCCGTATGCGCGGCGAAGTCGTAGACCCGCAGGTTCGGGTAGCGGTGCGCAGCACGGCGGAGCGCCGCGTTGAATGCGCGCATGTGTGCGTCGGCGTAGTGGGGTAGGGCTCCGTCGCCCGTGCGCACCGTGGGCCAGAGAACCGGTCGGCCGGCCAGACGGTGCATCACCAGGTCGATGCGGCGGTCGGCGCTGATATGACTGCCCTCCGCGATGCGTGCCGCGTCGTTGGCTCCGAGTGCGATGACCCAGCAGCCGTCGTGGCCGCGGCGGCGTTGATCGTCGATCGCTTCGAGTCCGCTGGGGCGGCCGCCGGCCGGTTCGACGACCGCACGGCCGTTGGCCGCGTCGAGATAGACCTTCTTCGCGCCCACGCGCCGGTACTGGGGGGTCATGCGGTCGGTGGGGCTGGGCACGCGAAGCGAGTTGTCCAGACCCACCGACGTCGAATCGCCGATCTGAATCACGGTGTTGCACATCGTCTTCTGATTCGGGCGCGGCAGATTCTGAGTGCCGGATCCGAGCGGATGAGTCAGCACCCAGAGGTACGACGGAACGTCGAACGGTGTGTCGGAGACTCCGCGCTGCGTGCTCAGATTCTGAGTGATGATCCGGGAGACGGCGTCGAGCGTTCCGGCGACGTCGGTCTTGGCCGACGCCGCGGGCGCGACGATCGTCGTTACGGCGGCCGCCGCGATGACAGCAGCAGTGAGTCGCCGCCCGCGGCGGAAGCGCGTGCGGCGGCGGTCGTCGGTAACAGGAGTCTCAGTAGTCACAACAATTACATTGCACCGGACGTGCGACACTCGCCGCAACGCCCGAGCGTGTCGGTTGAGTCACAGTTCCCGGTCGAGTCGAACGTGGTCCCGGCGTCGGCGGGCGGGGGACCGGGAGAGCTCAGATGAGGTAATGCAGGCTGCGGATGATCGCCGCGCCGAGTTCCGTATCGCCGGTGACCTCCACCTCCGCGTCGCCGGCGCTGGGCCGTCCGCCGACCGAACGGGCGAGGTCGAGCCCGTCGAGGCGGAGCGTGACGTCGGGCTCTCCGTCGACGGCCGGCACCACCGCGGCGCGGTCCTCGGTGACGACGAAGAAGGTGAACGGATACAGGCCGGTGATGTCGAAACGGACAGTGCTGCCGACCTCGGCGCGAGCCTTCTTGCCGACGACGTACGGCATCGAGCTCTCGATCTCGCGGAGCGCCCAGTGCGCCGGCTCCACGTTCTCGGGGACGCCGAGGCCGAGCGCGTCGCGGATGTCGATCTCGTGCACCCAGCAGTCGAAGTCGCGGACCCGCATGAATCGCCCGTAGGTGTCCGGACCGGCGGGCGTGGCCGTCTCGGCGTCCCACTGGCCTTCGGTCATGCCGCGCAGCGCCTTGCTGCGCTCAGCGGTCACCGTGCGGAGGTCGGTCATCAGCTCGTCGCGGGACCGCGATCGGTAGTGGTCGATCCACCGCTCGTTGAGTTCGCCGATCGGGTTCTTCACGTGGGCGATCTGCGAGGTGTCGATGGACGACGCGGGCTGCCTGCCGGCCAGCATCGACTCGGTGCCCGCGATGTGTGCGACGATGTCGCGGATCTGCCACCCGGGCAGGGGCGACGCGGCGGTCCATTGCGCGTCGGATAGTGGGGAGACGAGGTCGTCGATGGCCTTCCACTGCGTCTCGAGGGCGCTGATCAGCGGTTCCTGCGGCACGATGGTCGTCACTGGGCATCCTTCCGTGGAATGGGGGCTCCGCTTCACGCTAGCCGTAGCGGCCGCGCGTATCCCGGTTTGGGCCCGACGCCGCCGAGCCGATATCTTGGTGTGGGCCGCAGCACGTCTCGGCCGGGCGCGTATAGCTCAGCGGTAGAGCTCTGGTCTTACACACCAGCGGTCAGGGGTTCGAATCCCTTTGCGCGCACCACCAATCGCAGATCAGGCCCCCTTCCGGGAATCCGGGAGGGGGCCTTTCTTCGTCTCACCCACCTGAAACCCACCCGAAACAGGTCGTCGCACCGGAGCCAACTGATTCAGCGCATGCCGCATATCGGCAGCGACCTTCGCCCGCTGCACATAGTGCCGGCGCGTGATCTCCGGAGACGAGTGACCGAGCTGCCCAGCAGCCGCATCCATACCCTCAACGCCCTCGATGATCGTCGCGACCGTCTTCCGGAACACGTGCGGTGTCACCCAGTCGAACAGATCCTCGGGACCGTCAGGTTCCCCGTTCTCGTCGTAGACGATGGTCGACCGCGCGGCACGCAACTGCCGCCGGATGTTCGACGTACGCCGAGGCCCGCCGGTGCGCGACGGGAACAGTAGGCCAAGCTCGTCAGTTGGGAGGTTCCGGGCGATCTGGCGCTTCACCGCGGCGACCATGAAGTCTGGCATCGGCAGCCACTGCATTGCTCCGTCACTCTTCGCCTGCGGCACGAAGACCCCACGCTTGTCGACCTTCCCGGTGATGCGGATCATCGCCGGGGTATCTCCGTCAGCCCACTGGATCGCCGACTTCTGAAACGCTAGGACCTCAGATATGCGGCCACCGGACCCGACGAGACAGTCGGCGAGGTCGGGGAAGTCGAGGCCACGTGGAGGGCCACCGCGAGCATTGCCGCCAGACCACGTCGCGATCCGCACTCGCAACTGCTGCAGCTCGGCGATCGTGAGGGCTCGCGGCGGCTTTGGGTCCGCGGTGCGGCGCGTCGTATCGGCCACCGGATTGTGCGTGATGGCGTCGTGCTGGGCAGCGAGCTTCATCATCCCCGACAGCACGACCCTAGCGAGGCGCGCATAGTTCGGGGATTCGACAGCCCGGATGAAAGCGTCAAGGCGCCCTACTGTGGCTTCGCCGACTCGGACGGCACCGACCGCAGGAACTATCACGGTATCGATGATCTCGTTGTAGTTGTCGATCGTCCCTTGGGCGAGTTTGCCTTCGGCTTCGCGTTTGGTGATCCAGAGGGCAGCGAGGTCAGTGAGGGTGGTGTCGCGGGTGATATCGCTGATGTCGTCTGTTGGTTTGGCGCGGTCGCGGAGTGCTTCCTTCAGGGCGCGTTCGGCGGCGGCACCAGTCTTCCCGAATCGCTCGACGGGTCGGGTGCGGCCGTCCCAGTCGCGGTACTTGGCGCGGGCCCGCCATCGTCCGGGTGAGACTTCGGTGCGGGTGATGGTGCCCCATGTGCCGAGGGGGAGTGGTGGGCGTGCCATGTGGGCTATCTCCTGGTGATGCGGCGGAGCCGGTATGTGAGTGTTGGGTTGTGGGCGAGTACGTCGGGGTCGTCGAGGAGTCTCCCGAGACGTTGCCAGTAGCGGGTGACGCTGAGCCCGAGTTCGGTGCGGACGGCGTCAGCGTGGGCGCCGCGGTCTCGATAGGTGCGTGCCGCGAAGTCGAGCAGTGTGCGGTCGTCGTCGGTCATGCGATCCGCCATTCGTCGGTGGCGAGGTCGAGCTGGCGGCGTTCGTGCAGGTCGAGGTGCCGCATGCGGAGCGCGAGCGTGTAGTCGTCGACCCATAGTGCGATCGCCGGGTCGGGTTCGTGCTGGGCGGCGATGATCTCCTCGATGGGGAGTAGTCGGCGTGCGGCGGTGAGGTGTACGGCGCGTTCGCGCTTCTGGAGGTGCCAGCGGGAGCAGGCGATGCCGTCGTCGCCATGCTCGCAGTGCACGATTTCGTGTGACAGGACGACGCGGCGTTCGCGTTGGGAGAGGCCGGCGCGGATCTGGACGAGCCCGGCTGCATAGGTGCCTCGGGGTCGTAGTCCGGGAACGAACTCGATCGTCAGGCCGAGGTCTCGCGCGTGTCGCCATGGGTGGTACATAGCGGACACCCAATCACGAGCCTCCGACAAAAACCGTCCTGACCAGGAATTACACGCGTGTCATTCGTGCACTAGGACCGCTTGACATACCCGTCAGCCAGGGCGTCGGCGATTCGCGGGATGATCAACGGAGGGGGGATTGGCACCTTAACGCCGAAGCGACGAAACTCCTCGGAAAACAGCGCCGCCGTGGCCGGCAAGGCTGTCGCTACGCCATGCCTTCGCGCGAACTCGACCAGTGCGTCTTCGTCGACCTCGATGCTGTCTTCCCATACATATCGGAGTACGGCGGTAATCTCACCGTCGACGCGAGCAGTCTTGTGGCCCAACTTGATTAGAATTGCAACGACTGGCTTGTCGCCCAACTCGATGTCGATTCGCCCCTGCGCTTCGATGGATTCCGATTCTTCGGCGTTGGGGTCAGTGCGACGCTCCATGCGCGACTCAATGACCTCAAGGTACGCATCGTTGATGTTCGATGCCTCTGCTAGTTCGTCGACGGCAGCCGGGTTACGCATCGACCAAAATCTTCGTGCTATCCCAGCTTCGCGTCGACACTTCCTCGTTGACTGTTGCATCAGAGGACTCATCTACGTCGATGCGGCGATGTCGATGGATGACCTGGATGGGCTCGAGGTCGATCCGCACCAAGTCGTAGTCTTCGACCTCAGTTCGTATCAGCGCACCGACTGCAGCAGCGTAACGCCGGATCGTCGTCAAGTGGGGGTCCGCTCCGAGCCGTTCAAAGTTGGAGACAGCAGTCTTCGATCGTCCCATGCGTCCAGCGACTTCTTCCTGCGTGAGCCCCTTGACACGTCGAAGCGTAACAAGCGCTTCCAGCAGGCAGTCGTCGTTATATGCGAGTCGGTCGCGTAGGCGGCTGTACTCGTCTGCCTCGAGAACAGCCTCCATCTCCGCGAAGAAGTCACCCATGAGGTTCAGGTTAACCGTAACTAGACTGGCATGTCCATTAATCCATCCCCGTTGAGTGGAGTGCCGTCAGTCCTATCGCGCGCGCGTGCGATGTCATCGTCTTGATTCGTACTGCGGTAGCGCGCATCCTTGCACTTCGACCCTGCAGCCATCGCCCATAGTTCAGTTTCGTGAAGGCTTGGCTCGTGGTAGTAGATGCGGTAGTGAACTCGCATGTCGACCGTTCCATCGTCGGTGTCGGGGTCGTCGACATCGTCAACTTGGACGGCCTCCGTAACGCTCGTCTTCAGTTCGCCGACCCGCCCATGTGAAGAGCGACACGGGTACTCCCACTCCGTACTGCGGACCGTCCCCCTGGCAGCCCGTGCCATCAGTTGGCGAATGTCGGACCATGTAGATGGGTGGATTGCCTGATGCAGCGATTGCAGATCTTCACCAAGGTCCCCATGCCGTTTCCAGCAACAGCCGCCACGGCAGACACGGTCGGATGCCTTGGCGGGCTCGCGTTGCGGGTTCTTCACTCGCCTTCCTCCTGCGACTCCTCTGCCGCTTCGTCCTGCTCGCGTGCTGCCCGCTCAGACTCGCCTTCGTCGTCGGGTCCGTAGTCGAGTGCCGCTGGTCGTAGTCCGGCGTTGCGGCGTTCGCGGTACACGCGCCAGGTATCAGGGCTGCCGTCGTCGAGCCAGGCTTGGTATTCGTCTGCGGTGCCGCTGGCGTCGACGTCGACGCCGTCGGGCCAGTGCGCAGACGCGGCGAGTGTGTACGGTGCGGTTCCGGCCGGAGGCGGGACCATGTGCACAACGTCTCCAGCCTCCTGGCTTGATTGCTGCTCGTTCAAGCCGTCGTGCTTGATGTGCACTACCCGAGCGGTCTTCTCACCTTTGTCGTCCTCGCGCGGTGTTCCCGAGGCCGGCGGACGATCAGCGTCAGAGGCAAGTTGGTCGGTGTCATGGCGGTCCCTCGCATCCAGGAGCGCGTTCACGATGCCGAGGACGGCGTCGCGCTCACGCTGGTTCAGTAGGTCCGCGCGTGTAGGCAGCGTGAACGGGGTCGTCGGCTCATCGCCGCTGACCTTCGCCCGCGTGGCATAGAACTCGTCCGCTGTCATCCCGAGGGCGTCGGCGATCGACGCAGCTACTCGCCTCGACGGCGTCCCGATGCCCTGCAGTGCACGGCGGATGGTGTTCAGTGCCACGCCTTCGACGTTGCGGTCCAAGTCGCGGTATGTGAACTCGATGTTCTGCCGCTTGAAGTGCTGACGCCAGACGTCCGGCACGTCCTGCGGGTCTTCGATGCTCACAGATCAGACCTTCCCTCATCCGCCTCGTGTTCGAACACCTCGCCGATGTTCGTGGTGTCCAGAAATTACATCGCTGTTATCCCTGGTCATGCAGCATATCGCCTCAAACATTCTGTTTCAGGGTTGACGTAGGCGTCCAGTGTGCTATGTTCAATTGCACACGGAACGAAGGAGGTGAATGCAGGTGACCGACACCGTGATGGCTCAGATGCACGCCACGCCCGAGCAGTTCGTGGCCGCCCGTGAGTACGCGCAGTTCTCGACGCGCGGTCTCGCAGAGGAGGTCAGCAGGGAACTGCGCAAGGACCGTCGCAAGCCGCCGATGGCTTGCTCTCGGTCTACGATCTCGAACTTGGAAACGGGCGTGGCGCGACGTATCCACCATCGCCGAGCTGCGGCTATCGAGCGTGTTCTCAAGCTCCCGCCGGGGCATCTGTTTCGTGTCGAGGTGTTCAATGTGCACTCGAACAAGGAACGACTGACCGCATAAGAAACGGCCCGCACCTGCGGACACAGGTACGGGCCAAGCACAAGAAGGAGATTCAAATGCACGTTCAGGATACCGCAGTCGAGGTCCGGGTTCCCGGATCGTCACTGCCGCTCTACACCGACGGCAAGAGGTTCGTCGCAATGAAGCCCATCGTCGAACACTTCGGCCTCGACTGGTCGAGCCAGCTCGCGAAGCTCAAAGGTAAGTCGTGGACCTGCATGGCGAATTTCACCATGCAGCTTCCGGGCGACACTCAGCGCCGCGAAGTCGTCGGCATCGATCGCCGGACGCTGACGATGTGGCTCGCCACCCTCGACGAGAACCGAGTCCGCGCCGACAAGCGCGCCGAACTCCGGGCCTACCAGTTCGAAGCCGCCGACGCCCTCGACGCCTACTTCCACAAGGGCGCGGCGATCAACCCTCGCGCAACCGAGCATCAGATCAACGCCGCGATATTCCAGGCCCGCGCGCAGATGGAACTGTGCCAGGCCGCGCAGGGACTCATCCACCCCGATCACCTCGAAGCGAAGGCCCGCGTGATCCTCGCGCGCGGCATGGGCGAGAACGCCGAACTGGACGAGGACAGACGACCGCTCTACTCCAAGGACTTTCTGAAGGAGAAGAACCTCGGCGAGAAACGCATGAAGTCGATCGCCGGCGTGTTCGGGAAGCGTTGCAAGGCCGCATACATCGAACGCCACGGCGTCGAGCCGGGGAAGTACCCGCTCACCTTGTCGAACGGCCAGACGCGCGACGTCCTCGCGTACACGGAAGCCGACCGCGATCTGCTCGAGCAGGTCTGGACCGACTACTACGCCGACCCGCAACTGGAGGTCCAGGCATGACCTTCCCGACCTTCGACACCGACCACCCGGACCGGGGCGTTGACGGCGACGCCGCCCGTCACGTCCAGCACGAGATCGCTATCCCGATGCGCATCGACGAGACCGACTCATTCGTCCGCGTTCCGCTCCGGTCCGTGTATGTCGACGACGGCCTGACCGGATGGAAGTTCGAGATCGGCCCGTACTCGGTCGAGGGCGCGGCCGCTCGAACGCTCGCCAACTCTCTCGCCCACTTCGGAGCACTCTCCGGCCACTTCCGACCCGCAGGAGGTCACGAATGAGCATCGACACCCTGGCCGCGGCGATCGTCGACGCTGCGATCGCCGCAGACGGAAAGCAGCCCATCGTCCGACTCGGACGGGTGTACGACCGGTGGATCGCCGAAGCGTCCAACCTCGCTCACGACGTCTACGCCGAGTCCGGATACGCCCTCGACCGCATCTTCTGCTCGCACGTGGAGAACTCCAATCGCGAGTGGGCGTATGTCCAGGTCCGCGGCTCCGAGGGCGAGTCTGCTGAGGCTGTCCTCGAAGCTCTGCTCGAGTTCGTGCGCACGGAAACCCCGGTGCCGGCATGAGCGCCCCGACGTACGACACGCGTTGCTTCGACGCCGCATCCGGGCGGGAACTGTACACCGAAGCCGGATTCGGTCCGCACGGCCGAGTCGTTCGCCTCATCGAGACGGCAGCGGACGGGCAGACGCTCATCACCGCGCAGATGACAGCACAAGATGCGCGGACTCTCGCGCAGCAGCTCCTGCACTACGCGCACGTTATCACCGATGCCACGACACAGGGGGAGCGGCGATGACTCCGGAAGAACTCGACGAGCTGGGCGTCGCCACAGACATCGTAACCGCGGCCCGCGCATTCGGCATCAGCAAGACGCTCGCCTACGAAGCCGCAAAGAACGGAACGTTCCCGTGCCGCGTCATCCGCATCGGCGGCCGCTACAGCGTCCCGACCGCCGGACTCCGCGAAGCCCTCGGCCTGACCGCCTAAGCACTTCCGGTCCCTGCCCTGAGAGGGGATGGGGCAGGGACCGGACCTCACCGAAAGGAGCACCTGATGCTCACCAACAGCATGATCCTGATCCTCCTCGGCCTGACTGTTTTGGTGTGCGGGGTCGTTGCGGGTCGTCTCGAATCCGAGGATCCCGATCCGTCTCGTATGCCGCCGCAGCTGCGGTGGGTGATCCGCTGGATCAACCGATGAGCCGCACGACGACCACGGTGCCGGCCGGGCTCATGTGCTGCGGTCACCGTCCCGGACAGTGCCCGGATATCCGCAAGACCAGCTGGCACGCGAAGTGCGGGCACGGGCACTGCGACCGCAAACCTGTTTTCATCGACCGCTCACAGGACCCCGATCCGTGGGCTGTCACACCCGAAAGAGATATCGCATGACTTTCACTGAGTACCCGCAGATCGAGCAGGGGTCCGAGGAGTGGTTTGAGCAGCGGCGCGGCATCGTCACCGCGAGCATCGTCGGCCACCTCATCACCCAACGAACCCTGTCCGCAAAGGACTACGACTGCCCGAACTGCCACGCTGCTACCAACGATCCGTGCCGCAGCAAGCGCACCAAGGAGCCGATCAAGACCCTTCACCCCGAACGCGCCGCCGCCGCACGATCAGGCTCATCGACACCGGTCCTCGAACCCGCATCGAACGACACCTCACGCGGCATCATCCTCGGATTGGCAGGAGAACGATTCTCCGGATTCACCGACGACACCCCGATGACCGCCGCCATGTACCGCGGAGTCTTCGATGAGCCGATCGCCCGCGACGTCTACCGCACACAGTTCGCCAGTGTCCGCGAGACCGGGTTCATGGTCCGAGACTTCGGCGACTTCAAGCTCGGATACAGCCCTGACGGTGTCGTCGGCGACGACGGACTCATCGAGGTCAAGTCACGGTCGCAGAGATCGCACGTCCGCAACGTTCTCGCCGGAGAAGTACCCGCCGAGAACATGGCCCAACTGCAGTGCGGACTACTCGTGTCCGGCCGCAAGTGGATCGACTACATCGACTACACCGCCGGCATGCACATGTGGGTGAGACGCGTCTACCCGAATCCCGCATGGCAGCAGGTCATCGTGCAGGCCGTGAGACAGGCCGAGCAGAACATCCAGGAGATTGTGTGCCGGTACGCCGAAGCGGTCGAAGGCTTCCCGCTCACCGAACGCATCCTCGAAACCTTCGACCAGGAGATCGTGCTGTGACCGACCAGAACATCGACCTGTCCACGATGATTGAAGCCAGATCGGATCAGGTGAACGCGGAGGACCTGATCGCCGGACCTGTCACTGTGACGATTACGGACGTCACTCGTGGCAACGCCGAGCAGCCGATCAACCTGTTCACTGACGTTTTCGGGCCGCGAAAGAGTTTCCGGCCAGGCAAGAGTATGCGTCGCATCCTTGTTGCGATCTGGGGGCCGGACGGTGCTGCGTACGTTGGCCGGCGTCTGACGATCTACCGCGATCCGGACGTCAAATTCGGTGGCGTTGCTGTCGGCGGAATCCGTATCAGCCACGCCTCGCACATCGGTGAAGCTCAGACTGTCGCACTCACCGTCACGCGCGGTAAACGGGCTCCGTTCACTGTGAGGCCGCTCCCGGATGCTCCGTCGCCGTCGAAGATTCCGGCCGACATCGAGGCACGCATCGACGGCATGGACGACGTCGAGAAGCTCGGGCAGATGGTCGGTTGGCTCTCCGGTTTGCATGGCGAGCCTCGTGAGCGTGTGGATGGTCTGATCGCCCGCGTCAATGACCGCATCGCCGACCTATCCTCCGGCGCCGAGACTGTCGATGAGTCCGCATCATGATCGCCGCGTGCCGCGAACACGACCCCGAACTGTGGTTTTCGACTGACTACGCGGAGCAGCAGCAGGCACGTGACATCTGTGTGTCGTGCCCGATGGTGCAGGCGTGCGCACAGAAGGCGTTGGAGCGTCCGGACACGGTCGGTGTGTGGGCGTCGGTCCCACTGTCGGGGTACGGATCGAAACGCCGATCACAGGTGCAACGCCTCTACCACATCGCGAAGGGTGGCCGGCCGGAGATCCCTCCGGTGACCAGGATGCGTCTGAATGCGACCGCTGCCCGGCATTTGCGGGACCAGGGGATGCGGGTCTCGGAGATCGCTGAACGCCTCCAAATCTCACTGTCGACCGCGACCCGCTACCTCGGCATGAACACCTCTACGGAAGGACTTTCCGCATGACCACCACCGAAGACCTGTACCAGCAGGCGAATGAAACGTATGTCGAGTACGCGCGGAGGGCCGCGCTCGCATCGCTCGAACGCGCTGGCCTTCGCGCTGTCGTTGACCTTGCCCTCGCCGCACGCGACGAGATGACCGCTGACGGCGAGGCCCTGGCGCAACTGGTCCGCGACGTCCGAGATCGACGGTCACACTCTGTGACGATCGACGGCGTGCTGATCGCGCCATGTGACACGTACGGGCGTGTGGAGGCGCGGCACGCGCAGGAGACGCAGCCGTGGGAGGTGCTGCGGGAAGCGGCGCAAATTTACGAGCGACGCTGGCCCGCCAGGACCACAGGGGGGGATCTGCGAATCGCGGCCGACCGTCTCGAAGCCGAGCATCGGGCGGAGCAGGAGAAGGCTGCTGCGGAGGCTGAGCGGGAGAAGCTGATCGAACAGGCGGCGCGCGCGATGGCGGCTAAGCACAACCCGGACATCGAGTGGGATGCCATGAGTGAGTACACGAAGGAGTCGTTCATCACCGGTGCCCGCGCTCTCTGGGACATTGGTTGGCGACCCGCCCCGGAGTCGGACGGCGGTGAGCAGGAATGAGCATCGTCAGGTTCCGTGAGGTGGCGATCACCGCTCGATCGAACGACAAATGCCCGGTGTGCGGACGCAGGACGACGCGCTCGAAGAAGTTCTGGCAGACGATCAGCCCGTTCAACCGACTCCCGGACGGCACCCCCAAGACTCGCGACGACATCAACCGCGAGCTGAAAGCCGAGGCCGACGCGTGGGAACCGGACCACCGGCACGCTGCGTGCATCGAGTCGGACGGCGGTGCGGCATGAGTACGGCGGCAGAGCGCACGGCTCACGCAATGGCAGAGATTGAGGCCGCACGACAGGGGCATCGGGACGCGGACCTCCGGGGCGCGGACCTCTGGGACGCGGACTTCCGGGGCGCGGACTTCCGGGGCGCGGACTTCCGGGGCGCGGACTTCCGGGGCGCGGACTTCCGGGGCGCGGACCTCCGGGGCGCGGACCTCCGGGGCGCGGACCTCCGGGGCCGCGAACCTCCGGGGCGCGGACCCCATCCTGTCTGTGACTGGCCTCCCGTCTGGACATGCAATCCTCACACCCACCGTGAGCGGATGGGCGCTGCGTGTCGGCTGCTGGACGGGCACCATCGACGGCCTCCGCGCACTGATCGCACAGGATGACGGCTGGCCTGAGGCGGAAGGTGATCAGATCGCAGTCCGGCGTCCGATGCTCGCGGCCCTCGCGGACATGTGCGAGGTGTGGGCCGCCGACCGGCAGTGGGCTTTGGATGCGGTCATCGAAAAGTGGGGACATTCGGACGGCGGTGCAGCATGATCACGCTCGAAAAGCACCTAGCCGCGCACGCATCCGTCAATCCCGGCGAGGAGGACGCCCACCTCATCCTCTGCCATTGCGGCACCTGGTTCGACGACGAGGGTGATCATCGCGCGCACGTCGCCGCGACCTGGCGTGAAGCCCGCACTGTGCGCGAAGTCGAAGACCTCGACGCACTGCTGGTCGGAACGATCCTTCGGTGCGGGTATGGGCGCGTGTGGGAGAAGCTCCCCGGGCATCGCCGATTCTCCGGCATGGAAGTCGGCAAGGACCTCGGCGTGCCCGCCCTCGTCGTTTGGACGCCCGAGGACGGTGCGGCATGACCGGGCAGGACGCGCGGGACGTCATCGCCGAAGCGATCAACGACGACGGCTGGACGTGCGACGTGCACGAGCCTCATCGGTTCGGCGAGTGCACGCCGTGCCGAGACGCGCAGACGCACACTGCTCAAGCCGCACTCGACGCGCTCACCGACGCCGGCTACGCGATCGTGCGCCTGCCCGAGCGGGACATGACCAGCGAACACGCCACGCCCGAGTCCCAGCACGAGGTGCCCCTCTGGGCGCTCGGCGACGGCCTCGTCGCGGTGGTATCGACCTGCTGCGGCGAACTCTCAGTCACCGGTGGCGATTACCAGCCCGACGAGGGGCGCACTCTCGCCGCCGCTATCCTCGCGGCTGCCGCTCACGCTGAGGCAGGTGAGAGCGATGAGTGACCAGATGACCATCGAGCAGATCGGGTTGGTCGAGCCTGCGGTGATACGGGCTGCACTGGCCGAGCATCAGCGAGTAGCGGGGATAGCTCGCACCGCGATGTGCGTTTGCGGCTGGGAGGTGCCGCTGCGCGGCAATGTGAATCCGGCAGTCCTCTGGTCAGCACACTTCATCGAGGTGGTGACGGCATGACCGGCACTGATCCCGCGATCCTGGCGGCGCAGCGGGCGTGGGAGTCCGAGGGCTGGGGCGGCCCCGGTCGTCCGCTCGAAGAAGGAATGAGCGAGGGGAGGCTCGCCGTGGCCGCCGTCCGCGAGGCTTTCGCCTCGATCCGCGAACTACACAAGCGAAGACGATCCCCTGGCCGTACTTCCGGCGCTACGACTCTCCTACGCACATCACCGGGTGCGATCACTGCAACGGTCAGTGGCCCTGCGACACCGCCCGCCTCATCTACACCAGCGAGGAACTGAACCATGACTGAACAACTGACCGTGTACAAGCCGGGCGAACGCTTCGCCACGGTCGGCCTCTCGGGTGTCGCTCGCGTCTACGAGGTGGACGACATCGGTCGGGCCGTCAACATCCGTCTGCTCGACGCGCACCGCTACTACCAGACGGGTCCGGGCGGCGAATACGACTGCATCTGCGGACATCCCGGCAAGACCAGGGCCGACTGGGACGACCACTACTACCAGGCCACCCAGGGGGACTGACCGATGACTGAACCCATCGGAAATCCCGTGCGCGAGCTGCGCGTCGAAGTCGAGCGGCTGCGCCGCGAGCGCACCTGGCCGAAGACGACGCCGACCGGGATCACGTACACGGCACCGGAGACGTACGCCGAACTGTGCCTCCAGCACGACGATGCAGCGCAGGCGTCCGTCGAGGGCTGGGAGGACTCGGAGTGCCCGCCGGAACCGACGTGGGAGATGGTCGGACTTGCGCACCGTGAGGTCGAGAAGCTGCGGGAGAGGAAGTCAAACGTCGCGCGTACCGGCGGCTACCTCGCGGGCGTAGCGATGCGCGAGCGTGATGAGGCGATTGCCGAGCGTGACGAGCTGCGCGTCGAAGTCGAGCGGCTGCGCGGAGACCTTGAAGGTGCCGCGTACCGGGCGGGACTGCAGCAAGGCAAGCTGGCGCGAGCCGAAGCCGCCATCGAACGGGCACGGGAGCTGGCCGAGCGTTGGGACGCCGATCCTTGCGTGTGCGGCTATCGCATCCCCGACGGCAACGACACGGATTCGCAGTGCCTCCACTGCGGTGCGACGTCGTTGCTCCGCGCACTCGACGGGGAGTCCGCCCGTGGGTGACCTCACGCCCGCCGGCAGTACGTCCGGTGCCCGCACCCGAGGCACTCGTAAAACACAGTCGCAGACGGATGCCCGGGCGGTGCACCCCACGAGCGGACCACGTTCCCGCGCACGATCTGCAACCCCAAATCCGACCAACGCAGACCGCAACCGCGGCAGTCGAGCGGCATCGTCGACACCCACCCACCACCGGGCGCCTCAACCAGGCCCGGCGAATACCAGCACCACGACGACACCTCACTCACTCGCGCACGGTAGCGCCCACCACCGACAGGAACCCATCGCATGACCAGACGTGAGTTCACCCCTGACGAGCACCGCACCATCACCATGCTGATCGCCGACGAATGCCCACCCGGCGAAATCGCCGCCACCATCGGCGTCTCGGCCGCCTGGATCACCCGCCACTACCCCGAAGCGAAAGGCACGAAAGCTCAACTCAAGGAGTGGCAGTCGTTGACGGCGATGGTCACCGAAACCGAACGCAAGTACTTCAACAAGCGCACCGGTCTGCCTGAGTTGCAGCGTGGCCGCGACTACGAACTTGAGCAGCAGCGGCGTGCGAAAGCTGAGAGGGATCGCCAGGCTCGACTGAACCGCATGAAGTCACGCCACGAGTGGACTGGGACTGACCTTGCCACCGCTGAGCAGATGCTGCGTGAGGGCGCCTCCTACAACCGGGTCGCCGAGCGTATCGGTGTCGCACGCCGCACCATCCAGAAACGTTTCCCCGGCTACGGACACCCCGCCAAACGAAAGACCCAAGCAGCATGAGGATCGACAAGACGGCGATGCGCAAGGCCGGCGACAGCCTGAACTTCGCGCTGCTCGGCTACAAGGAATCCACCCTCGACTACCGAGTCATCGTCGAACCACGAACTGGCGACCGCTGGCGAATCACAGTGCTCGACAAGGCGATGCCCGAAGGAATCTGCTTCGTCGACGACCTCCACTCGGACTCGCTCGAGCCGATGGAGTTGGTGCGTCTCGCGCTCAACGCGTACCGGGACCACGAAGGTCCGCCGGTAGCACCCGAGCCGACGCTGTTCGACACATCGAGAGAGGAGGAACCGTAGTGCCGAAGGATGACCGTCTGTACGGGAAGTTCACCCTCGACTTCCCGGACAACTACAAGATTCTGCCGTTGTCCGACGCGGCGTTCCGCTGTCTGGTCGAGGCGACGTTGTGGAGTCGCAAGCAAATGTCTGACGGGTTGCTAGCGCGTCGCTACGCACTCGCTAAGTGGGGCGCTGACGTGTTGGCAGAACTCGCTACGAATGACCCAGAGAATCCATCCCTGATCGAGGTCGAAGAGGGCTGGATGATCCGTGATTTCGCCGAGCACCAAGACACTAGAGCCGAGATCGAGGCCCGATCGGCACGCAACAAAGCTGCTGGTCAGAGAGGTGGGCTAGCGAGAGCCAAGCGCCGCGCTAAGCAAGTCGCTAGCGAGTCGCTTAGCGAATCTCAAGCAGAGACAGAGACAGAGACAGAGACAAGTACTCACGTTGGGAAGACGACTCACGTAAGTAACGCGCGCAAGCGCGAGTCGTCGTCGACGTTCTCTGACGGCACCCCGATCCCCGAGGAACCACCCGCAGGACCTGGCGAGAATGTCGTCGTCGGCGAGATCATTCCCACTGAGATCGGAACGGCGGCGAGACCACGGGCGCCACGAGCCGAACCGGCGCACAAATCGACCGTCCGCCTCGTCCTCGGAGGCGCCGACTACCCGGACGCGACGATCAACCAGCTCGCCGTCCAAGTCGCCAAGCTTGCCGGGAAGCACGACGCCGAACTCATCGCCGAAGCACTCCGCGAATGGGACCGCCGGCCACCCGGCACCCTGCCCGCGTACCTCCCGAACGTTCTCGGCGACGTCGTCAAAGCCAGACGCGCCAGACCCACCACACGGAAGTCGACCACCGACGAACGAATGGCCGCCGTCCAAGCACTCAAACACCAACCAGCACCTGAGCAGAGGAGACTCGGATGAGCCTCGACCGAGACCAGACCATCGACCTTCTGACCGTCATCGCCGCCTACGATCGCCGATCGTCCGGCGAAGGCGACATCGCCGCCTGGTCCGAAGCCGCGCGCCGAGCCGGATGGACGTTCCCCGAAGCCGTCGAAGCCGTCCACGCGTACTTCGCCGAATCCTCGAAGTGGTTGATGCCCGGCGACGTCACCGAACGCATCCGGGTCGCCCGCCGACAGCCCGCCGCAGTCTCCGACGTCCTCGCGCTCGAGAAGAAGCCGTCGACACCCGAGCGTCGCGCCGAGTTCATGGCGCAGATGCGGAAGCTCGCTGGCCGCAAGGGGATGCCCCGATGACCGACCCGATCCGTCTGGTGCTGCCGTACGCGGAACCGCCGCTCACGGAGAACCAGCGAATGCACTTCCGGCAGAAGGCCGCTGTCGTCGCCGCAGTCCGTCAGGAGACGGCGACCCTAGCCCGATGCTCACAACTGCCGCGAAACTCCGCCCACGTCGCAGTCAGCCTGCACTACGCACCCCCGACGAATCACCGCCGCGACGCAGACAACCTCGTCCCCACGCTCAAGGCCGCCTGCGACGGTCTCGTCGACGCCGGAGTCGTCGCCGACGACACCCCGCGCGAGATGACCAAGCACATGCCCGTCATCCACCCCAAGCGCGCCGAGGGTGGCCTCCTGTGGCTCGAAATCACCATCGGCAGACCACGCACTCACTGCTTCGTCTGCCATCGAGACGACCCGCCACCACGACCGCACGGCTGTGGACCGGATTGCCACACCACCGATGCCGACCAAGAGTTGGCCGACACCATCGCACGAGAGGACCAGCCATGACGGGCTACCACGAACGCCTCACCCAGTTGCCCAGATGGCGAGGGGGAGCACTCGTAGCGTTCGGCTCCCAGATGTGCCACACCGCACCAAGAGTCGGCGACCTTGTCATCCGAGAAGCCACCCAGACCAGACCCGGCGTGCCGCGACGCATCGCCTCAGTCCGCGAAGACACCCGCGACGGACGCCGAGTATGGATCATCGAACACACCCCCATCGACGATGAACCCGCAACCAGTGCCCGCGAATCCACGGGCTTCTGGCAGGACGTCGGATGGCCGCGACTGCCTGAGCACTACCCGGTGTGCGCGAAATGCCACGACCTGATGCCGTGCGAACACTCGGTCATCGACACCATCGCCAAGCAGAACGCCGAGAAGCTGGACCGGTTCGCCGACCCCAACGTCTGCCCCGCATGCCGAGAAGTCATCACCCACCGGCAGAAGGTCATTGTCTTTCAAACCAACCTGCACGGACTGTCCACCGTCGCATTCCACACCCGGCGCAAGTGCATCCGCGAAGCCCGCGAGTACGACCGCCAAGTCCACCACCAGGACGGCGAGTACCAGCTCAACTGTCCAGGCGCATTCCGAGGCGGCCTCGACTCCGACGGACTCCCCGTCTCGTACTGCACCGAAGAGCACTGCCGAGGCCAACGCATGCACCACATGCGCGGCGGATGGTGGCAGAACGCCTACATCGAACAACCCGACGGCTACCACCGAGTGGAGGACCATCGATGACCACGCTGATCACGGCACGTTCGTCTCGGGTTCGCGCGCGCGTGGCATCCCGCATCCACCACCACTGGACCTGCCTGTGCGGCACCACCCTCACCGGCCATGGCGATCACACCGCGTTCGTACAGCGAGTACTGGACCACACCGACCACTGCATCGAGAGCGACCAGGGGGACGCATGAGCCAGACGGACTACCTCGACCGGCACGAGCAGAAGCAGCTCCGCGACTTACTCGCGCGCATACCTGGCCTCGTCGAAGACCTCATCAACGTCCAGACCAGACAGGCGCGCATCGCGAAACGCGGCATGTCGCAAGGGCGTAGACCCAAGAAGCTCGGCCCAGCGATCCCGTACCACATCGGGGCATCCGACGCCGCCGACAACATTCACGCCACGCTCGTCGGATGGGTGCGTGTCGTCCTCGACCAACGGGGAGGAGAGCCGCCGGCCGACGCCACGATCAGCCTCGCCGGCTGGCTCCGACGCAACATGACCTCGCTAGCACTCTGCGAAGGTTCAAGAGAAGCGCTACGTGAGATCGAGGACGTCATTCGAAGTGCGGTGCGCGTCGTCGATATTCCGCCCGACGATCACGTCATCATCGACCCGCAGCGTGTCGAGGCGGCGAACAGGACGATCGTCACGCGGGACTCGATCGACACGATCGCACCGAAGTTGGGGGAGATGGCGGTGGGCCTCAACGCTCGGCGGATGCGAACACTCGAGAAGGCGAAAGTGCTCAAGGCGACCGGCACCGATCCCGATACTGGAACGAAGTTCTATCGGCTCGGCGACGTGCTGCATGCGCATGTTCGACACCGATCCCGGACTTGACAGATAGCGTCACTGCAGCGTGGTACGCTTTGCGTAGCAGGACCGTATGCCCAATGGGCGGCGGTCCTGTTCGCGTTCCCGGACCCGGTCGCCCCGCCGATCCTCTGCTTTGGTGGGCCGCGGACCGAAACCACCGGGAACCTAGCCGCCACATGGCGGCCACCCCGACGCGCGACGGGCTGCTCGGCGTCGGGGGTCACGTCCCCCGAGTGTCAGTCCCGCCACGTCATGCGAGTGCCGGGACGCAAGCCACGCCCACGACCCGACCTTTCACGGCGAGGCGCGAGCTGCACAACAGGGGAACAGCCCGCGACTCGACACCACACAAGGTGACGTTCGCGGGCACCCAACTTCACACCGGCCCCAGGAGGTCAGCGGTGATCGGAGAAGCCACGCTCGCCGCACTCATCGGCAGCGTTATCGGCTACGAAGCGTGGTGCATCCGAACCGGCCACCACGACGCCCTGCTGTCCCGCGTCGTCGACCGACTCCGCGACCGGCACCTCATCCTCGACATCGCAGCACACGCCGTCATCCTGACCACCGCACTGCACCTCCTGCGCCGACTCGGGCCCATCGATCCGTACTCGCGGTGCAGCACATGACCAGCCTCGCAGCCTGGCTCACCGACCAAGCCACCGAACTCGTCCGCCCCATCGCACACCGACTCGCCGACGACATCGCCTCCCGCATCCGCATCGACATCACCGTCCGCATCAGCCTGGAGGAACCATGACCGCACCCAAACCCGGTCAACACCTCCGACCTGAAGCGCCCTGGGTTTGTTGGAGGCTCCTGACCTTGGAAACGAGGATGGAGTTATGCCGAAGGAACTGGCGAATGGGAAGCCGACGACTCGTCGCTACTCGGTCGAGGAGAAGGCCGCCGCGGTGC